>QHWL01000239.1:0-7324 GCA_003222555.1 Acidobacteriota bacterium
GCGTGGGGCAGGCTGCCGGATCGTAGGAAAGCTCGCCGACGCCGCGCGTCACCAGAATACGGATGTACGCTTCGTGCGCCGGGCTATCGCCAAGGCCGGCCGCGCGGGCGGTCTCCCGGAACCGCGCGTCGATCTCCGCATTCGTGATTGGCACGCCCAGCGTGAGCATCTCGGCCGACTTGCGGAGCCGCCGCATGTGACGATCGAACAAGAACGGCTGGCCGTTGTAGGTCCGCAGAGTCTCGTACACGCCTTCGCCGTACAGGAATCCATGATCGAAAACCGAGACGACGGCGTGCTCCTGATCGAAGACTTGCCCGTTGACATTGACGGTCGCAGCCATGAGGCAAGCGTACCGCCTGTGCTATTCTTCGCGCAAGCAGACAGTCGAGCGCTGATCGACCACAAAGGACACGAAGGACACTAAGTCTAAGATCGATTTGGGCGTTACAGTAATATCCTTTGTGTCCTCGGGGTCCTTTGTGGTGGTTCGACCCCGCGAATAACCTCGATGCGCGTACTGAACTCCGCCCAAATGCGCGAAGCCGATCGCCGCACGATCGAGGAAATCGGCATCCCGCCACTGGTTCTGATGGAAAACGCCGGCCGTCAGGTGGTCGCCGCGATGGAGGCGATGCACAGCGATCTGCTCGAGCTCGAGGTGGCCGTGCTCTGCGGGCGCGGCAACAACGGCGGCGACGGCTTCGTGGTCGCCCGCACGCTGCTCCAGCGGGGTGTCGACGTGTCGGTGTTTCTCATGGGTCGCGTCGCCGACGTGCGCGGCGATGCGCGTACGAATCTCGAAATCCTCGGCCGCCTCGGACTCGCGGTAGTCGAGATCGCCGATAGCCAGGCATGGGAGCTGCACTTCTCCGAGGTGAGCGACTGCACGCTCATCGTCGACGCAATGTTCGGCACCGGCTTGAACGCGCCCGTCAGCGGGTTCATCGAAAGCGTCATCGCCGATGTCAACGCCTCCGGCATCCCCGTGGTATCCATCGATTTGCCGTCGGGGCTGTCAGCCGATTCGGCCGATCCGATCGGCGATTCGATCGAGGCCGGCTTGACCGTGACGCTGGCGGCGCCGAAGCTGCCGCTGGTGCTGCCTCCTGCAGAAACGCGCGCCGGCGACATCGTCATCGCCGATATCGGCATTCCGTCGGACATTCTCGACACGATCGAGGGCCCGCGTGTCGACCTCCTCACTCGCGCCAGCATGCGCGAGCTGATCGTCCCGCGGGTCCCCGACAGCCACAAAGGCGACTACGGTCGCGTGCTCGTCGTCGCCGGGTCGCGGGGCAAGACGGGCGCCGCGCACCTGGCCGCGGTTGGCGCGCTGAGGTCGGGTGCCGGCCTGGTCACCGTCGCCACGCCAGCGAGCTGCCAGGCGGTCGTCGCCGCGATGGGTCCGGAGTACATGACGGAGGCGCTGGGTGAGCGCGACGAGGGCCTCGATCCGGACGGTGTCGAGCGCGTGCTGGAGCTCGCCCGCGACGTCATCGCGATCGGTCCCGGCCTGGGCCAGGCGCCGGCCACGCGCGAGTTCATCAAGCGATTGGTCGACCGGGCGACGATGCCGCTCGTGATCGACGCGGATGGACTGAACGCGTTTGGCAGCGACCCCGACCGTCTCGCCGGGCGCGAAGGACGCGAGGTGATCATTACGCCGCATCCCGGCGAAATGGCACGGTTGCTCGGGATGTCGACCGACGAAGTGCAGGCAAGCCGCCTCGAAGTCGCGCGGAATTTTGCCGTCGCGCACCATTTGTACGTCGTCCTCAAAGGCCACCGGACGCTCATTGCGACGCCCGACGAGAAGATCTTCATCAATCCGACTGGCAATCCCGGGATGGCGACTGGCGGCACCGGCGATGTGCTCACCGGCATGATTGCGGCGTGGCTCGCGCAGTTGCTGGATGCGGAAGTCGCGTGCAAGCTGGCCGTGTACCTCCACGGGTTGGCCGGCGATCTTGCCGAAGCCGACGAAGGAGAGGTGGCGATGACATCGACCGATGTCGCTGGCCACGTTGGCGACGCGATCCTCGAGTTAACAGCCCGGCGGCGGGTCGTCGATCGATCGCAAGGGTCCGCCTGATCCGCAACGTCGATACCGTAAAGATTCTGAACAATTCACCGCGGAGACCGTGGAGCCCGCAGAGAAGAAATAACAGAGATTTTCTCGGCGTGCTCGGCGAGCTCTGCGTTAAAACGTCGTACTGTTCACAAACTATATGGGACCGCGATCGTGACGAAACGCCTCACCACTCTCTCGGAAACCGAGACGACCGCCGTCGGCCGCGAGCTTGCCGGGAGGCTGCCGCGGGAAACCACCATCGTTCTGTTCGGGGAACTGGGCGCGGGGAAGACCGCGTTCGTGCGAGGGCTGGCCGAAGGCCTGGGCGTGGATCCGTCAGAAGTGAGTAGCCCGACGTTCACGCTGATTCAGCAATACCGCGGGGGACGGCTGCCGTTGTATCACGTCGACCTCTACCGCCTGAACCACGCGCGAGAAGTGGACGATCACAAGCTGCCGCGGCCAATACCAGGAGCGATCGCGGTTCACATCGAGTACGGGGAAGGCGACACGCGGGTGATCACGGTAGAACGCGGGTAATGCACAAATGCCAAATGCAGGAATGCACTCGCACCGTGCAGTGTTGCATTCGGGCATTGTTGCATTCGTGCATTTCTATTCCGATCGGTAATTCGGTGCTTCTTTCGTAATCGCCACGTCGTGCACGTGGCTCTCGCGGAAACCGGCCGCCGTAATGCGAATCAGCTTCGCGTCGCGCTGCAGTTGCGCGACGTGCGCGCAGCCGCAATAGCCCATCCCCGCCCGCAGACCGCCGATGAGCTGGTGGATCATCGCGGCGACGCTCCCTTTATGGGCCACGCGCCCCTCGATCCCTTCCGGCACGAGCTTCTCGTCGACCATTGGATCGCGCTCCAAATCGAACTCGTCCTGGAAATAGCGATCGCGGCTGCCGCGGCGCATCGCGCCGATCGACCCCATCCCCCGGTACTCCTTGAAGCTGCGGCCCTGATAGAGCATCAACTCCCCGGGACTCTCGTCGGTGCCCGCAAACAGGTTGCCGATCATCGTCGTGCTCGCGCCGACGGCGAGAGCCTTGGTGACGTCTCCAGAGAAGCGGATGCCGCCGTCGGCGATGATGGGCACGTCGTGTGGCTCGGCGGCGCGCGCGCAGTCCAGGATCGAGGACACCATCGGCACGCCGATGCCGGCGACGACCCGCGTGGTGCAAATCGACCCGGCGCCAATTCCCACTTTCACGGCGTCCACGCCCTCCGCGATGAGCGCCTGCGTGCCTTCGGCCGTCGCCACGTTCCCGGCCACGAGGTCCAGGTCGGGGAAGCGGAGACGGACCCGCCGGACCATGTCGAGCACGCCCTGCGAATGGCCGTGCGCCGTGTCGATGACGAGCACGTCGACGTTGGCGGCCACCAGGGCCTCGGCGCGCTCCATCGTGTCCTTGGCCGCGCCAATCGCCGCGCCGCAGCGCAGACGGCCGAGCAAGGCTTTCGACGCCTTTGGATACTTGACGGCCTTCTGGATGTCCTTGACGGTAATGAGTCCCTTCAGCCTGAACTCGCGATCGACGACGAGCAGCTTCTCGACCTTGTGCTCGTGCAGGATTTCACGCGCCGCGTCGAGCGTCGTGCCGACGGGAACCGTGATGAGATGCTCGCGCGTCATCACGTCGGAGATCGGCCGGTTCACGTTGGTCTCGAACCGCAGGTCGCGGTTGGTCAGGATTCCGGCGAGCCGTCCCTCCTTGCTGCCGTCCTCGGTGATCGGGACGCCGGAAATACGGTATTTCTTCATCAGCTCCAGCGCTTCGTAGATCTTGTGCGTGGGGGAGAGCGTAATCGGGTCCACGATCATTCCGCTCTCGGAGCGCTTCACGCGATCGACCTCGGACGCCTGCTCCTCGATCGACAGGTTCTTGTGGATGACGCCCAGGCCGCCGTGTTGCGCCATCGCGATCGCAAGGCGCGACTCGGTGACCGTGTCCATCGCCGCGCTGACGAGCGGGACGTTCAGTCGAATCTTTCGAGTCAGCCGCGTGCTCACATCGACCTGGTTGGGGAGCACCGTCGAATGTTGCGGCACCAGGAGCACGTCGTCGAACGTCAGGGCGGTCTGCAACTGCTCGGCGGGACTGCCGGTCGATCCCAGACGGCCCCAAAACTCCTTGATGTCTTCGAGCGACTTGACGTCTTTGATGTCCATTCACAGTCCTCTAAAAGGGGTCGGGAGTCTTCTTTGCGGGTGACCGAGCAACAAAGACTCCCGACCCCTTCCTCAGGCCGTCGCCCCGTGACATTTCTTGTACTTCTTCCCGCTGCCGCACGGGCACGGATCGTTGCGCCCGACCTTCGGCTCGTCGCGCCGCACCGTCTTGACAGGCGCATCGTCACCGCCGACGCGCGAAGGCTGCCGAGCCGAGCCACCGGCCGCCGACGGACTCCCACGCGCCGGAGCGGCGCCCGCGAAGGCCGGCGCCGGCTCGTCGCCGCCGCCGCTCAGGATGAGCGGCGAGGAACGCCGCGGGGCGGGACGCCGCGTAGCCGGCGGTTCGGTGAGGATCGGCCGCAGCCACCACAAATACCGAACGATCTCCTCCTCCACGCGATCTTTCATCGCCTGGAACAAATCGTAACTTTCCCGTTTGTACTCGACGAGCGGATCGCGCTGGCCGTAGCTGCGCAGCCCGATGCCTTCCTTGAGGTGGTCCAGACTGTAGAGATGGTCTTTCCACTGGGCGTCGACGATCTGCAGCATGACATCGCGCTCGACGCGCTGCAGCACGTCGCGGCCGACGAGCTGTTCCTTTTCGTCGTACGACGCGACAGCCTTCTCCCAGAGCGTGTCGCGGATTTCGTCGGAGGTCCGGTCGCTGAAATCGAGATTCGCCGTCTCGAGCGCAAACACCCGGGTCGCCTCGCGCTTCAAGGCGTCGAGGTCCCACTGCTCGAAATCGGCTTCACGCGGCGCGAAGGTCTCGACCAGCGAGTCGAGGAGGTCTTCGGCCAGCGACATCAGATAGTCGCGCGTGTCGACGACCTCGTCCTCGTCAACGTGAATTTTGCCCTCGAGGATTTCCCGGCGCAGCGCGTAGATGTTCTCGCGCTGCTTGTTCATCACATCGTCGTACTCGAGGAGATGTTTGCGGACCGAGAAGTTCTGCGCCTCGACCTGCTTCTGCGCTCGCTCGATCGCGCGGGTGACCATCCCGTGCTCGATCGGCACCCCTTCTTCCATGCCGAGCTTCTGCATGAGGCTCGAGATGCGATCGGACCCGAAGATCCGCATGAGATCGTCTTCGAGCGATAGATAGAAGCGCGACGACCCGGGATCGCCCTGCCGTCCCGCGCGACCCCGGAGCTGGTTGTCGATGCGGCGCGCCTCATGGCGCTCGGTCGCGAGGATGTGCAGGCCGCTCAGCGCCACCACCTCGTCGTGCTCGGCATCGGTCTGCACCTTGAAATGCTCGTAGATGCGCTCGTAGTGCGCTTTCGGCACGCGGTAGAACGCGTCGAGGTGAAAGAAATACACGTACTGCTCGTCGTCGACGAACCGCTCGTCGCCCTTCGGCAGCCGCTCGGCGATCTCTTCGGCCAGGCACTGCTGCCGCGCCATGAACTCGGGGTTGCCGCCGAGCAGAATATCGGTGCCGCGGCCCGCCATGTTCGTGGCGATCGTGACCGAGCCTTTCCGGCCGGCCTGGGCGACGAACTCGGCTTCCTGGGCGTGGTATTTCGCGTTCAACACGACGTGCTTGTCCACGCCGCCGCCGGTCGTCGTGCCGCGCTTCAGGCCGCGCTTGTCGAGCATCGAGGAGAGCTTCTCGGATTTCTCGATGGAGACGGTCCCCACCAGCACCGGGCGTCCATTGCTGTGCTCCTCGAGAATCTCGCTGACGATCGCGTCCCACTTTTCCTTCTCGGTCCGGTAGACGAGATCGGGGTTCTCGATCCTTCGGAGCGGCCGGTTCGGCGGGATGACGACGACGTCGAGTTTGTAGATCTTGGCGAACTCCTCGGCCTCGGTATCGGCGGTGCCGGTCATGCCGGATAGCTTCTTGTACTTGCGGAAGTAGTTCTGGAAGGTGACGGTTGCGAGCGTCTGGTTCTCTCGCTCGATTTTCACCTTCTCTTTGGCCTCGACCGCCTGGTGCAGGCCGTCGCTCCAGCGGCGGCCGGGCATGAGGCGCCCGGTGAACTCGTCGACGATCACCACCTCGCCGTCCTTCACCATGTAATCGACGTCGCGCTTGTACAGCGCGTGCGCGCGGAGCGACTGATTGATGTGATGCAGAAGCGGCATGTTGGCCGGATCGTAGAGGCCGCCTGGCTGGAGCCGGTTCCCGAGCATCTGCTCGGACTTCGCCATGCCGCTTTCGGTCAGCGTCACCGTCTTGTGCTTCTCGTCGACGAGATAATCGCCCGTCGCTTCGAGCGCCTCGCGCTCTTCCGCTTTGGTGTCGCCGCGCGTCACGGCGCCGGGCTTGAGGCGCGGAACGATGCGGTCGACTTCGTAATAGAGATCGGTCGACTCTTCGGCTGGACCCGAAATGATGAGCGGGGTCCGCGCCTCGTCGATGAGGATGCTGTCCACCTCGTCGACGATCGCGAAGTTGTGTCCGCGCTGCACGTAGTGCGCGAGCTCGAACTTCATGTTGTCGCGCAGGTAGTCGAAGCCGAACTCGTTATTGGTGCCGTAGGTGATGTCGCAGGCGTAGGCGACCTGCCGCTCCGCGTCGTTGAGATCGTGCTGGATGACGCCGACCGTCATGCCGAGAAAGCGGAAGATCTTACCCATCCACTCCGAGTCGCGGCGGGCAAGGTAGTCGTTCACCGTGACGATGTGGACGCCCTTGCCTTCGAGCGCGTTGAGGTACGCAGGCAGGGTCGCGACCAGCGTCTTGCCCTCGCCGGTTTTCATCTCGGCGATCCTGCCTTTGTGAAGCACCGCGCCGCCGATGAGCTGCACGTCGAAGTGCCGCATGTTCAGCACCCGCCGGCCGGCTTCGCGGACGACGGCGAACGCCTCGGCGAGAAGATCGTCGAGCGTCTCGTCCTGCGCGAGGCGCTCGCGAAACTCGGCGGTTTTGGCACGAAGCTGCTCGTCGCTCAGAGCCTGAATCGACGACTCGAGCGCATTGATTTCGCCCACGAACGGACGCAGCCGCTTGAGGTCGCGTTCGTTTTGAGTGCCGACGACCTTAGCGAGGAGTGTTTGGAGCATCGACAGCGTGGACAGCCCGGGACGTGCGTATCCGTTGATTTTAGCACGCGCAGG
>QHWL01000239.1:7429-7835 GCA_003222555.1 Acidobacteriota bacterium
TTGATGTGGCGATCGTTTGCGAGGATTTCGTAATGCAGATGCGCGCCGGTGGAGCGTCCAGTCGAGCCGACATAGCCGATGATGTCGCCTCGCTTGACGATCTGGCCGGGCTTGACCCCGAATGCACTCAGGTGCCCGTACCGCGTGACCAACCCGAATCCGTGCTCGATGATGATGAGATTGCCGTAATCGCCGGTGTAGGACGAGAATTCGACGGTGCCGTCGGCGGTCGCGTAGACGGGCTGCCCCTTTTCCGTCGAGATGTCGAGGCCCTGATGATAGCCCGGCTCTCCGGTGAACGGGTCGCTTCGGCCGCCGAACGTGCCGGTCAGCCAGCCGTGAGTCGGCCAGATGGACGGCGTCGCGGACGCGAGTGCCTCTCGGCGCTCCACGTCGCCGCGCACGA
>QHWL01000240.1:0-4632 GCA_003222555.1 Acidobacteriota bacterium
GATCGATGGCATGCGGCGGCACGATGGTGTCGCTGTTCAAGAGCAGCAGGTTTGTCCCGGCGCTCGCGCGAATGCCGATATTAGTTGCGCGGGCGAACCCCAGGTTGGATCCAGCCTCGATCAGGCGCACGCCCTTGTAGCGACGTGCTGCGCCGGCGCTGCCGTCGGTGGACGCGTTGTCGACGACGACGATCTCGTGCGGAACCGCCGGCGGCGAAGCATGAAGCGACCCGAGGCAGCGCTCGAGGTCGTCGCGCGCATTGAAGCTGACGATGACGATCGACACATCTATCAAACTTGGATCACCACCGAAAAGCGCTACCACGGAGCACGCGGAAAAAGACGGAGGACACGGATCTTTCAATTAGGAAACCAGTGACCTCCGTGCCTTCCCTCCGTGACCTCCGTGGTAGAGCTTTGTTCAGGCGCACCCCTCGAGCACGTCCAAGGTTCGGGCCGCAGCGCGCGGCCAGCTGTACTTCGCCAACGCCGCAGGCGCCGCTGCCAGCACGCGGACGCGCGTCGGCTCGTCAAAGAGCAGCTGTTCCAGAGCGTGCGTCGTCGCCGCGAGGCGATCGAGCGACACGTACACGGCAGCCTCGCCGCAACTCTCACGCGCCACCGGCGTGTCGAGGAGGACCGGTGGCACGCCCGCGGCCAGCGCCTCGAGTGGTGTCAGTCCCAGGCCCTCGTACTCCGACAGAAATGCGAAGGCCCGCGCTCCCGCGTACAGCTCGCGCAGCCGGGCGTCTGAAACGTACCGGTGCCATCGCACGCGGCCGCCGAGCTGTTCCGTAGCGATCGTGTGCTGCAAATCCTCGTGCGGGTAGCTTCGATTGTCGCCCACGATGTCGAGTGAGACGAGCGTGTTGGCGCGCGCCAGTGGCGCGAAGGCCCGGATGAGATCGGTCACGTGCCGTCTGTTGAGGATCGATCCGACAAAGAGTACGCGGGAATCCCCACGCGCTGCCGAATGTGCCTCGATCGGACGTGTGATGCCCGGCGGAATCACGTGGATGAGCGGCTCGCGAACGCCGAGCCGATCCACCAGCTCGCGGCGCGAGAATTCGGAAATCGTCACGACCGCGCGCGCTCGCGCCGCCGTCTGCCGCGCCAGCGTCCGCCGCCTGATGCCTTCCCGCACTCGGAACCATTCGGGGTGCGCGACAAACGAGAGGTCGTGCATGGCGACGATGGTGGGTACCCGCAAAGCCCGGGGAGCGGTGTAGGCCGGCGCGAAGAACACGTCGAGATGATCACCGGCCGCGGTGCGGGGAAGACGCACCTGCTCCCACCAGGTGCCGGGCGAGCCGGGGACCAGGCGGGTCGGAAAGCGGCGCGCGTCGAGCGCGATGCCGAGCGGCTCTGGCGCGTACAGTATGAACTCATGACCTCTGGTCCGGCCGTCCGCGGCCCAATGGTGCAGCAGACCGCCGAGGTAGCGCCCGACGCCGGTGACGGCGCCGCAGAGCTCTCTCGCGTCTACGCCGATGCGCATTGTCGGTGCTCGACGGCGAGTTGGTACGCCTCGTAGACGCGCCGCGCGGTGGTCCCCCACTGGTAATGCCGTGCACGCTCGACGCCTTTCGCCGCGCACGTCGCGGCGTACGCTTCGTCGGTGAGCATGCGATCGATCCCGGCCGCCACCTCGTCGGCCTTGTCGGGATCGACGAGCATTCCGGCGTCGGCGACGACTTCGGGAAGCGCCCCTCGATTGGCGGCGACGACGGGCACACCGACGGTCATCGCCTCGAGAACCGGTAGCCCGAAGCCTTCTTCGAATGATGGCTGAACGAGCAGACGCGCGCCCTCGTAGAGCTCGCGTCGGCTGGCGGGCTCCACGTACCCGATGTGGCGGACCGCGCCGTCGAGCGGAGGCCGCGCGATCCGCTCGAGCCAGAGCCGCGACTCGTCCGTCGCCTTGCCCGCTAGCACGAGCCTGGGCAGCGGATAACGCCGCAAGGACAGACGCTCGTACGCGTCGAGGAGCGCACCGACATTCTTGCGCGGCTCGAGCGTGCCGAGAAACAGCACGTACCCGTCGGTTGGTGGCGCGGCCCGGGGCATCCAATTCGGCGCACCTGGCGAGCAGACGGAAATCTTCTCTGCGGCGACACCGAGCTGGCGCGTGACTTCACCGGCAGTGAACTGCGAGGGCACGAGGATGCGATCGGCGCGGTGGGCGTGGTCGCGAACGAGAGGCGGGTAGTCGCGGCGGATCTCGGCGTGGGTCCGCTCGGGGTGCGAGAGAAAGTCGAGGTCGTGAATGGTGATGATCTGAGCCGCGGCTCGAGACGGAAGGATGAGCGGATGCAGCGAGTGAGTGACGGCGAAGCTGCAGCCCGTCAGACCCTCGGCCGACGGCCACCCCAGGCGATGCCACGCCATGTTCAGCAGCCGAACGGGCACGCGGCTGTCGATGGCGGTGACGCCCGCGAGGTCGGTCTGCTCGATGTCGAGCCGGTCTTTCCACGAGCTCGAGAACACCGTGAGCTCGAGCACGGCTTTCGGAAACGTCCCGAGAAGCGCCTTGACGAGCTGATGGGTGTATTCGCCGACGCCGCTGCGCTGCCGCAAGGCAGGGCGGTAATCGATCAGGACCCGCACCCGTGGAACTTACCACACACTCCTGGGGCTGCCTGGTGCTGGGCGCGGGTGCCCGAATACCGGCCCTGTGTGCCAGGTATTTGCTCTCGGCACCGCACGACGCACACCGCAGGGGGCACAGCACGAAGCACCGGCACCCAAGGCAGGAGGCGCCCGTCAGCCAACGCTTGTGTAAGTCGTTCGGCATCAGTATCTTGTTGAGTTACTCTGCAACCATTCTGGTGGCGACGGTGAGTCTGCACCGTCCTGTCGTGGTCACAAGCGAGCGTAAGCGCCTCTCGCTCTTGCGAGCGCCAATGCGCGAGCGAGAACGCGTGACGTTCGGGGTCTGGCCATGTCCGCGCTGGTGAATAGATGAAAATCGCCGTCGTCGGAACTGGATACGTCGGTCTCGTCGTGGGAGCCTGCCTCGCCGAGAACGGGAACACCGTCATTTGCGTCGATAATGACAAGTCGAAGGTTGCCACTCTGAAGGCCGGCAAGATGCCAATCTACGAGCCAGGGCTCGAGGAAATGGTCCGGCGCAATCACAGCGAAGAGCGCCTGAGCTTCACGACCGACCTGCCTGCCGCCGTGAAAGCGTCCGAAATCGTGTTCATCGCCGTCGGGACGCCGCAGGGTGACGACGGCGCCGCCGACCTGCAGCACGTGCTCGGTGTGGCGCTCGAAGTGGGCAGAGCGATCGACAAGTACACGGTGGTCGTCGACAAGAGCACCGTGCCCGTCGGGACGGCCAAGAAGGTCGCTGCCGTGATCGCGGAACAGACGACCCAGCCGTTCAGCGTCGTGAGCAACCCCGAGTTCCTGAAGCAGGGCGCGGCGATCGAAGACTTCATGAAGCCGGATCGCGTAGTCATCGGCGCCGAGGATCGAGACTCGGCCGAGATCATGAGAGAGCTGTACGGACCCTTTACGCGCACTGGGGCGCCTATCTTGATGATGGACACGGCAAGCGCCGAGCTCTCCAAATACGCGGCGAATTCGATTCTCGCAACGCGCATCTCGTTCATGAACGAAATCGCGAACGTCTGCGAGCGGGTCGGCGCCGACGTCGATCAGGTGCGCAAGGCGATCGGCGCGGATCGCCGGATCGGCACTTCTTTCCTGTTTCCGGGGGTCGGCTATGGCGGCAGCTGCTTTCCGAAAGACGTCAAGGCACTGGTCAAGTCGTCGGCCGACAAAGGGTACGATTTCAAGATCCTGAGCGCGGTCGAAACGGTGAACGACGCGCAGAAGGCGCGGCTCGTCGACAAGATGCAGGCGCACTTCAAGGAGATGAAGGGGCGGACGATTGCCGTGTGGGGCCTGGCGTTCAAGCCGCGGACCGACGACATGCGCGACGCGCCCGCCATTGCCATCATCGACCGTCTACTCGAGCTTGGCGTCTCGGTGCGCGCCTACGATCCGGAAGCGGCCGCCACCGCGCGCATCATCTTCGGCGCCCGTCTCGCGGTATGCGAGAAGAGTTACGATGCGCTCGCCGAGGCCGACGGTCTCGCGATCGTGACGGAGTGGAACGAGTTTCGCGAGCCGGACTTCGGAAAGATGCTCAAGCTGATGCGCACGCCTGTCGTGTTCGACGGCCGCAACCTCTACTCACCCGAGCACATGCGCGCGCTCGGTTTCACCTATTTCTCCATTGGCCGCTAAGTCGCTCGGCGTGCTGGTTACCGGCGGCGCGGGGTACATCGGGAGCCACGCCGCCAAGGCCCTGAGCCGCGCCGGCTACCAGGTCGTGGTCTTCGATAATCTGGCGGCAGGACACCGGGAGGCGGTCCGCTACGGCGAGCTCGTTGAGGGCGACATCACCGACGTCGCCGCCGTTCGCGACGCCCTCCGGCGCCGCGACATTTTCGCGGTCATGCATTTCGCGGCCTTTCTCGACGTCGGTGAATCGGTGAAGGACCCGGTTCGATACTATCGGAACAACCTCGTGGGAGCCCTGAGCGTCCTGGAGGCGGTGGTGGCGGAAGGGGTTCGGTACTTCGTGCTGTCGTCGACGTGCGCCACGTACGGCGAGCCGAT
>QHWL01000240.1:4647-7031 GCA_003222555.1 Acidobacteriota bacterium
AACAGTTACGGAGAGACAAAGCTGGCCGTCGAACGGGCGCTGCCACATTTCGAGCGAGCGCACGGGGTGCGTTCGGTTGCGCTCAGGTATTTCAACGCAGCCGGCGCCGACCCCGACGGCGAGCTCGGCGAAGATCACTCGCCGGAAATTCACGTGATTCCGCGCACGATCGAAGCGGCGACGGGCGGGGCCGGGCTGCGAGTGTTCGGCGATGACTATCCGACGCCCGACGGGACCTGCCAGCGGGACTACGTTCACGTGGCCGACTTGTCGGACGCTCATGTTCGGGCCCTGCAAATGCTCGTCGAAACTGGGGCGTCTGGCGCTTACAACCTTGGCACGGGTCATCCCTATTCAGTGCGCGACGTCATCGACACGGTGGAGCGCGTGACCGCCCGAAAGGTTCCGTGGACGCTGGCTCCGCGGCGCCCGGGTGACCCGGCCGTGCTGTACGCCGCGGCGCACAAGGCGCGGACCGAGCTCGGGTGGCAGCCGCGCTTTCCCGATCTCGAGTCGATTGTTCGCACCGCGTGGGCATGGCATCGGACGCACCCGGGTGGTTACTCTCGCGCATGACCCGTCGAGCCGCCTCCACGATCGTGAACCCGTTCCTGTCGGTCGTCATGCCGGCCTACAACGAGCTCGATACGATCGAAGAGATCGTCCGCCGCGTGCTTGCTGTGCCGCTGCGCATCGAGCTCGTTGTCGTCGATGACGGGTCGACCGATGGAACGCGCGACGTGTTGCAGGCGCTCCAGCGCGAGCTCGGCTTTGTGCTTGTGCTGCAACCGCGCAACGGTGGAAAAGGATCGGCGCTTCGGGCCGGCTTCACGCGCGTGACCGGGAACATCGTGGTCATCCAGGATGCCGATCTCGAGTACTCGCCCGAAGAGTATCCCTCGCTCATTGACTTGATATGCGCCGGCCGCGCCGACGTGGTGTACGGGTCTCGATTCCTTGGGCGGCATCGCGTGTTCCTGTTCACGCATTACCTCGGCAACAAACTGCTGACCTTGATGACGAATCTGCTCTACAACACCATCCTCTCGGACATGGAAACCTGCTTCAAAGTCATGCGTGCCGACGTCCTGCGCTCCTTCACGCTGCACTCCAACGGGTTCGGCATCGAGCCGGAGCTCACGGCCAAGATCTTCAAGCGAGGCTACCGCGTGTACGAAGTGCCTATCACCTACGACGGCCGTGGGTATTCCGAGGGGAAGAAAATCACATGGCGCGACGGGTTCGTCGCAGTGTGGGTGTTGCTCAAATACCGTTTTACAGAGTGATTCATCCGCTGACACGTCTTTTCGGGTACACGAAACCGTACCGCTTTCGCCTCGGGTGGGCGGTCGCCGGGATGCTCGTGTACGCCATTGGATCGGCGGGCCTCGCCTGGCTCGTCAAACCGATCTTCGACAGCGTCTTGCCGACCCAGCAGCGCCTCGCGATCACGGCCTGGGCGATCGTGGGCGTGTATCTCTTGAAGGGGGTCGGCTCGTACGTCTCGTCCTACTTGATGGCCGACGTCGGGCAGCGCGTCGTGACGGACGTGCGAAACGACCTCTATCGGCACATTCTCGGACAGTCGGCCGGCTTTTTCGCTCAGCGGACGACCGGCCAGTTGATGTCGCGCATCAATAACGATGTCGGTCAGGTGCAGCAGGCGGTCTCGGAAACGGCGGGCGATCTGGCGCGCGAGTCGCTGGCGCTGGTGGGCTATGCAGCCCTTCTGTTCTATTACGACGCGCGGCTGGCGATCGTGTGTCTGACCGGCGCGCCGCTCATCGTCTATCCATTGATCCGGCTCGGCCAGCGGGTGCGGCGCACGACGACGCGGAGCCAGGAGGCGCTCGAAAAAATCTCGCACATCAGTGCCGAAGCGTTCACCGGACACCGCATCGTCAAAGCCTTCGGGACCGAAGCACACGAGGCCGATAAATTCGCCAGGGCCGGGTACCACCTCTTCCGGACCAACATGAAAGTGACGGCCGCGCTTTCGAGCCTGCCGCCGTTGATGGAATTGATCGGCGGGCTCGGGATGGCGGCCGCGCTCTGGTACGGCAGCCAGCAAATCGCGAGCGGACGACTGACGACCGGTCAGTTCGCGTCGTTCATTGCCGCGTTGTTCCTGATGTACGGGCCGGCGAAGAAGCTCAGTCGTGTCAACGCGAACCTTCAGCAGACGATGGCTGCGTCGGAGCGGATCTTCGAAATGCTCGACACGCACACTGAGGTGAAGGAACGGCCAGGCGCCGTTGCGCTGGCGCGGTTTTGCGAGTCCATCGAGTTCTGTGACGTCGGCTTCGGATACGACGAGGAACCTCGCCGCATTTTACGAGGGCTGTCGTTCAGGGTGGGCGTTGGTCAGATGGTGGCCATTGTCG
>QHWL01000244.1 GCA_003222555.1 Acidobacteriota bacterium
TCAAGCCGGGGCCCGCATGTTTCATGGCGAGCGCCACGTTCTGGCGCGCCGTCAACCAGGGGAGCAGGCAGGGTGACTGAAAAACGACGGCCCGGTCGCTGCCAGGCGTCGTGACTTCGCGGCCGTCGATGATCACGCCCCCGAGCGTGGCCTGCTGCAGGCCCGCGATGATTGACAGCACAGTGGACTTCCCGCAGCCGGAATGCCCGAGCACGCAGACGAACTCGGCGTCGTGCACGAGCGCGTTGACGTTTTCCACGGCGGCCACGGGTCCGGCAGGAGTGTGAAACGTCTTCGTCAGCCCTGTCAGCTCCAGCGGAACGCGCCCCAGAGGCGTCATGCCTCGGTCCGATCAGGAACAGCGATCAATGGTGTATCGCTCGCATCGGACGCTTCGGACTTGATCAGCGGCGGCAGCCGGGGCGCCCGATGCACGGACGCCGTCAGCGACTCGACCACGTGCGTTCGAACGCGCACCGCGTCTTCATCGTGCAGGAGCTGCGCAGCCGTTCGCGGCCGGGCCATCGCGACGCCGACCGGACGTCCGAGGGTCGCGCGCGGCGCTCGCGTCATCGGCACGATGCGATCGGACAGCAGCAGCGCTTCTTCCACGCTGTTGGTGATCATGATCGTCGTCACCTGCCGCTCCGCCGACGAGCAAAGCTGCGCGAGGTCCTGCTGCAGGTTGGCGCGCGTCAAGGCGTCGAGCGCGCCGAAGGGCTCGTCGAGAAACAGGATGGTCGGCTCGGTGGCGAACGCCCGCGCAATCGCGACGCGCTGCCTCATGCCGCCCGAGAGCTGACTCGGACGGCGGTGCAGGGCGCTGCCCAGCCCGATTTTTTCCAGATACCGTCTGGCGTGGTCGGCCTGCCGCCCGCGCGGCCACGCCGGAAACGCGGCGGCGACGGCCAGCCTCACATTCTCGAGTGCCGAGAACCACGGCAGCAATGAATAGTTCTGGAAAACAATCGCAGCACCCTGCGATATTCCGCGCACGAGGTCGCCGCCCAGCCGGACCTCGCCCGCGTCGGCCGGCACCAGCCCCGTGATGATGTTGAGGAGCGTCGACTTCCCGCATCCCATGAAGCCGACGATGGACACGAATTCTCCGCGCTCGACTTCGAGCGTCACGTCGTGCAGGACGTGTCGCGCTGACGGACCGGTCCCGAATGATTTCGAGACGGCGGATGCCTCGATGAAGGCCACCGGCGCTACGTCACCCTGAGTCTGGTTTCGGCCATGCCCATCAGGCGATCGAGGGCGAACCCGATCACCCCAATCGTGATGGTGGCGAGAAGGATATGGGCGTAGATGAGGCTGTTGTACTCCTGCCACAGGAATCCGCCGACGCCAGGCGTGCCCGTCAGCATTTCGCTGGCGACAATCACGAGCCACGCGATCCCCAGGCTCAACCGGTAGCCGGTGAAGATGTAGGGCAGCGTCGCCGGGATGACGACCTTGGTGAACGTCCTGAACGGGGACAGGCGCAGCACCCTGGCGACGTTCCAGTAGTCCTGCGGGATCGCGCGAACGCCCGCCGCGCCGTTGATGACCGTCGGCCACATCGAGCAGATCGCGATCGCAAACAGGGCCGCCGGTTCGGACTTGCGGAAGATCACGAGACCGAGCGGGAGCCAGGCCAGCGGCGAAATCGGCCGGAGGATCTGGATGATGGGGTCGAACATTCGATGGAGCGTCTTGGACATGCCGAGGAGCAGCCCGAGCGGCGTGCCCAGGAGGATACCCAGGAGGAAGCCTTTCGAAACGCGGACGAGACTGTAGTACGCGAGCAGGACGATGCCCTGGTCCATCTCGCCGCGTTTTTCGAGCGGCTTGAGGAGGTACAGCTTGCTCTCCTCCCACGTGCGAAGCGGCGAGGGAAGGTCCGGCACCGACTGGCTGGCCACGAGCCACACCAGTCCGACCAGCGCGATACCCGAGAGCGGCAGCACGATGTGCAGCAGACGTTTCGCGTTCATGACATGTTGTGAATCGGGAACGACTTTGCGTACTTCTCCGGCTCCTTCGCGTCGAACGGCACGCCGTCGAAGAGCGCGAATTTCTGCACCTCCACGACTTTCGGCGTCACGCCAATCTCCTTCATCGCGTCGAGATAGATGTCGGGACGCATGACCTTGTTCGCGACGCCCTGATAGTCGGGCGCGTCTTTCACCATGCCCCAGCGTCGGAACTGCGTGAGCCACCATACGGCGAATGCGCGCTGCGGGCAGTTGCAGTCACGATTCGAGAAGATCATGTAGTACTTGTCCTGCTCCTTGCGGCCGTCGCCGTAGTCGTACTGCCCGAGCAGGCGCTGCAGGATGAGCTCGGGCGGACAGTTGATGTAGGCCGCCCGCGCCACGACCTCGACGGCCTTCGCCCGGTTCTCCAGGTTGTCGAGATGCACGCTCGCCAGGTGCAATGCCTTCAACACCGCCTTCACGGTCTTGGGATTCTTGAGGGCGAACTCTTCGGTGAACGCACACACTTTCTCAGGGTGATCGCGCCACATCTGCTGCGTGGTGATGGCGGTGAAGCCGATTCCGTCCGCGATGGCGCGATTGTTCCACGGCTCGCCGACGCAGAAGCCGTCCATCTTGCCCACCTTCATGTTGGCGACCATCTGCGCCGGTGGAATCGTGATGAGGTTGATGTCCTTGTCCGGATGGATGCCACCCGAGGCCAGCCAATACCTGGTCCACATGGCGTGGGTGCCCGGCGGGAACGTCATCGCAAAGGTCAGGGGATCGCCCGCCGCCTTTGCCTTGTCAACGACCGGTTTCAGATCTTTCGGCGTCTTCACGCCGGCCTGTTTCAGCTTGTTGTTCAGCGTGATCGCCTGCCCGTTCCGATTGAGCAGCCAGGGGATGATCATCGGTTTCACCGGCGATCCGGCGAGGCCCATCGTCGACGCCAGCGGCATGCCGATCAGCATGTGCGTGGCCTGGTTGTCGCCGATCGACAGCTTGTCGCGGATGACGGCCCACGAGGCTTCTTTCGAGATCACCGATTCAATCCCGAACTGCTTGAAGTAGCCGAGCTCGTGCGCCATCACGATCGGCGAGCAGTCGGTCAAGGCGATGATCCCGAACCGTAATGTCTTCGTTTCCGGCGAATCGTCGGCGTAGGCCGTGCCCGCCCAGCCTTTTGGCAGGCCGAACATGAGAGCCGTGGCCGCCGAGCCGCCGACGCGTTTCAGAAATTTGCGTCGTGATGAGTTCATCGCCCGTTTCTCCCGCCGATGGCCGGCTTCTCACCGAGAAAGACGTAGGTGACCATCACGAAGGGATAGTCGTAGGCGTGACCCTGTGTGGTGTTTTTCAGGAACGTGGCGGGAATCAAATGCGCGAACCCGCCGGCAATCTGGAGCTGCGGCGAGTAGATGTAGGTGGTCTGCGCGTCGACTTCCTGGCCGACGTACCGTCCGGCGGTCCCGGCCGAAGAGCGGGCGACAACCGCGCCGCCGGCACTGTAGAGAGCGTCGGTTGCACTGGCGAGCCAGTAGGAGTGATAGCCACCGCTCACCTGCCACTTCGACGTCGGCTTCAGTTCGACGCCGGTCCGCACGTGGTTGATGTTTCTCCAGCCGACCTGATCCGCAAGGCCGTACTTGTCGTGCCCCGTCGGATACAACTGGTCGAACGTGCCTCGGGTGCCGTCCTTGGCATTCGCGTCGCCTGACGCGTGATTGAACTCGGCAAAGAGCCGCGGCTTGAGCGATGCTCCGTCGAAAGTTCTTCCGATCACGCTGTGGCTGGCCCATGCGCTGATCGAATCCGGCCCGACCGATCCGGTCTGCAGGGCGGCCTCGCCGGAATAGTCGAAGCTCGCGGGCAGCTTGCCGGCCATCCGGAGGCCGGTGGTGGCCTGATGAAGCGTTGCCGTGCCGCCAAGCTCCGCGGCGAGCCCGCGGGACTGCCGCCAGAAGAAGAACGGCTCCACGGCTTGTTTAGGGACGAGCGTGCTCAGCGCCACGTACGTGCCGTAGAGCGCGTTGCCCCCGCCGCTCTTGTCGAACGCGTCCGGCTGAATCGTGACGACGGAGGCCGCGAACGCATCGACCTGCACGCCCTTTCGTTTGATCGTGAGGCGGCCGGCGTCGAACGAGCGCGCGTTGTTGAGCCAGTTCACGCCGCCGATGAGCCGTTCTTCGCCGAAGGCCAGCTCCTGGCGACCGACGCGAACCATGGTCGTCGTGCCCAACTCGCCATACGCCTGTCGGAGGTCGAACGTGTCGCGCAGCGGGGTGGCCAGTCCCCCAGTGGTCCTGTCGAACGCCCGCGCGTCCTGAGTCTGAATGAAGAACCGCATCGACGTGTTCGGGCGAACGGTCGCGTTCAGGCGAAATCGGCCCAGCCAGTACGCGTCGTCGTTACCATCGGAGAAGGCGCCGCCGGTGAAGCCTTCGATGCGCGTGCGATACTCGCCGCGTACTTGTAGCCACGGCGCGAGCTGGCCGTCGACACCGAGTGGAGCCGGTCCCGGGGTCGACGGCTGCACGGGGGCCGGCGTCTGCGTTTGCTGCGCGGTCTGCGCGACCGCCTCGCAAGAGAATCCCAAAACGGCCACCGCACAACAAGACACTACGACTGATGTGCGAACGCGCATCGCACCTCCTCAGGCCGATCAACAACTGGCTCGTACGGTTGGCGCGAAGAGCAACGGTCGTGCCACGACCGCCGCACGACGAACGAGCTGCGTCCGCGCACGAAGTTTGTGCTGATTTCCCAGCGGACATTTGTTCGACGCGGCCAGAACGGTTGCACTCGAGGCGGCGCGCGGGGACAACAACTTTGTCTGACTCACGCCGGACG
>QHWL01000245.1 GCA_003222555.1 Acidobacteriota bacterium
GTGGGGCTGAGCGCAATGGCATTGTCGACGCGCACCGGCGGATTTCCGGCGAGGTCGCGACCGATCGCATCCGATCGACGGGTGGAATCGCACATTGATCTCTCAACTCAGTCGGCGATCTTGACCCGGCGCTGTTTGAGGATCATCCTCGCCGTCTTCACCGTATCGGGCGTCGTATCGCTGGCGCTCGAGGTCGTCTGGTTCCGGGTTCTCACGTTGTTTCTGCGGCCGACCGTCTACGGGTTCGCTGTCATGCTCGCAGTGATTCTGGTCGGCATTTCGACCGGCAGCTACCTCGTCACGCCGATGCTGAACCGCCGCGTGCGATGGATGGCCGTGCTCGCGGGCCTCGAGCTTGCCATCGGCGCTGGAATCGTCTTGTCGTTTCGGCCACTCGTCTATCTGCCGGCTCTGTCCGAGCGGCTGACGCCGCTCGTGGCGCCGTTGATGCCCGATTACCTCGGCTACCCGCTTACGGGCGCCCTGCTCGCGATATTTCCAGTCGCGCTGCTGATGGGCCTCGCGTTTCCAATCGGTCTGAATGTGTGGGCGGCCGCAGGAAGCGGAGGCGGGCAGACCGCGGGGCGCATCGGCCTGTTCTATTCCCTGAACGTCGCGGGAGCGATCGTGGGATCGCTTGCTGCCGGCTTCGTCATGCTGCCGCGCCTCGGGAGCCGAACCTCGCTGGTGTTGCTGGCGACGCTCAGCTTCGCGTCGGGCCTTGCATTGCTCGCCGCTTCCGAGCTTTCGCGTACCACGCGCTCGGCGGCCGCATTGCTCGCATCCTTGGTGTTCGCGGCCGCTATCTGGTTTTCACCCGATCCCTTCGTCCAGTTCGTCGCGCAGCGCTATCCCGGCCAGCGCATCGTCTGGCAGGAGGAAGGCGTCGAAGCGACGGTCGTCGTTCACGAGAATCGCCGCGACGAGCTGACGCTCACCATCAACGGCAACCACCAGGCCAGCACCGATCCCACAACCGCGTACATTCATCGCCGTATCGGACATTTGCCGATGGCCCTGCATCCGGACGCCAGAACCGCACTCGTCGTAGGACTTGGCGGAGGAGCCACGGCCGGAGCCGTCAGCATCCATCCCGGCACCGAGGTCGACGTCGTCGAGCTCGCCGGCGCCGTCGTGCGCGGCGCGCGGTTCTTCGAGTCCATCAACTACGGCGTCCTGTCGCGCCCGAACGTCCACCTTCGCGTCGACGATGGGCGGAACTATCTGATGTTGACGCCGCGGCGGTACGACGTGATCGCCGCCGACGTCATCCACCCGATCTTTGCCGGCTCGGGCAATTTGTATTCGGTCGAATACTTTCAGCTCATGCGCCGGATCCTGAACCCGGGCGGCATCGTGCTGCAGTGGGTCGCGGGAACCGAAGCGGAGTACAAGACGATCGTCCGCACGTTTCTGAGCGTCTTTCCCGGAACAACCGCGTGGGTCGATGGCGGGTTGCTCGCTGGATCGGTTGAACCACCGCGGCTCCGCCGGAGCGACTTCGATTGGAAGTTGAAAGTGGCAGGCCGTGCCCAGGGACTGCACGACCTCAACATCGAGACCTTCGATCAGCTGCTCGCCGCATTCAAGGCCGGTCCTGACGAGCTCGGCGCCTTCGTCGGTTCCGGACCGCTCCTCACCGACGACCGTCCGCTCGTCGAGTACTTTCTCAGCCTGCCGCGCGGTGACGATGTCGATTTGACCTCGCTCAAGGGTGATGTGCGCCGATACGTCGTCCAGGAGTGATCACGAAACCTTCTCGAAGACGTCGCATACGCGACCAGCGCCCCCTGACCGTCGTCTTTCTTGTGACGCTCACCTCGCGCAATGAACAGTTGTGCTAATCTGCCGCACGACGCGGCGTCGATCTGTCGGCCCTCTACTTCATTGTCATTGACGATCGAGCACACCTCGCGTGTGCTACTGACGCTCGCGGAAGGGAGAGCGATATGAAGAGGAACGTACGATTGGTGAAGAATGCGGCGCTGATGGCCTCCTTGGTTCTGAGCGCGGGCACAGCGCGGGCCGATGAAGAACGCCCGAGCGCGTGTAAGGGCCTGCCATCGCATGCCGAGTTGCGCCACGCGCTCGTGCTGGCGCAAGCGCAACCGAACGGCGGGTTCAATTTGGAGATGTGGGCCACGGCGGTGAATCGCGACGGGATCGTGTGCGCCGTCGCTTTCACGGGCAACAACCGAGGCGATCAGTGGCCGGGCAGTCGCGTTATTTCCGCCCAGAAAGCGAATACGGCCAACGCGTTCAGCTTGCCGGGCCTCGCGCTGTCGACCGCGAATCTCTACTCAGCCGTACAGCCAGGCGGCAGTCTCTTCGGGCTCCAGGAGAGCAATCCCGTGAGCGCCGTCGTGGCTTATGGCGGCGATGCCGCCAACTACGGCCAGGCCGACGATCCCATGGTGGGTGGAAAAATCGGCGGTGTGAACGTGTTTGGTGGCGGGCTGGCTCTCTACAACGCCGGCGGGCGGCTCCTCGGCGGAGTCGGCGTTAGCGGCGACTCATCGTGTGCCGATCACAACATTGCGTGGCGGACGCGCAACAACCTGGACCTCGACCATGTTCCCGCGGGCGTGAGCGGCGACCCGAGCCGTCCCGACAATATCGTGTACGACATCACTCCGCAAGCCGGCCAGATGCCCGGTGTCAGCGCGGGTGGGTGGGGACACCCTGCCTGCAGCGCCGCGGCAACCACGATCGCGGCAACGCTGCCGCCGTCAAAGTGAAGTAAAGAAAAGAGTTGACCGTCTGGTCCATATCGATCGCTCGAATCCAACGCTCGACCGCGCTGCCCCTTGTGACGCCTGTAAATCGGACGGCGGCCGTGAAGCGTTCACACTTGTCGTGACGGCCCCGCCGCGATAACAGAATAAATAGCAACGAACCTGTCGCGCAGTTCTGTGCAAGCTGTCGGATATGTCGGGGTGCGATGCGCATCATTCTTCCATCGCCGGTCCTAAAACCCGGCCGTTCTCAGACGGTTAGAGCCTTCGAGGATTCCCGCGTCTGGGCATGCGCGTTGCTGGGGTCGGCCACCTGATTGTTAGGTTCGACCCTCAACATATAAGGCAAGGAGGTGGTCGTTTTGGTGGGAGCCCGCCATGGCCGTCTTCGAAACGAGGATTATGCATTCCGACGGGAGCGACTTGGTAAGGCAACTGACGGGCGAGTTGGAGAATTTCGAAGCAATCGCAAAATGCCTGATCCCGCAACCATGGGATGTCCCCAAGCTGCGTGGCATCGACATTCACGGGGGCACGCTCCCTTTGAATGGCGTCGTCGGCGGGGACCACGTGATCTATGTGGACTTCAGGGAGCGGTTCAATCTGGACGCCAGAATCCAGCGCGCCATCGAGGACGGGAGGCTCGACGTCGTCGAGAATCTGAAGCGTTGCCAGACGATGGGCGGCATCGCCGTCCTGGATGTCTCGGGGCATCGGATGACGGACGCGTTCATCGCGGCGATGCTCCACCAGGCCTTTCTCCTGGGTTTGATCTACGAACTGGACATGTTCGGACGCGTGACGAAAGGGCTGTTCGAGAACCTGAATACAAGGTTCTACGATTCGTCCGATGCGCACAAGTTCGTCTCCTTGAGTTACGGGGAGATCTCGGAAGACGCCGGGTTCAGGTTTCTCTCCGCCGCTCAGCCGTTTCCGCTGGTCTTCTCCCAAAAGCACGATCGCTTTATGGAGATGAGTCAGGAAGTGTGCGTCTCGTTCCCGCCCCTCGGTGTGTTGCCGTCACTCGATGTGACCGACGTTCAGCCGAGGAAGAGTTTGCTTGGCTATAAGGACAATTACGAGATGAACGAGTGGGTGCTTATGGGCGAAGGTGACATCCTTTTGCTGCACACGGACGGGCTGGTGGAGCACAGCCACGCCGGTGACAACTACTTTCCCGGGCGTCTGGAAGAGAAAGTCAGAGAGGTCAAACATCTGGCGGCCGCGGAAATCTACGAGGCGGTCAAGTCAGACCTGTTGGCGTTCGGTGAACCATCCGACGATATCAGTCTTGTGGTCGTCAAGCGCACAACATACGGCGACCCCACACTTGCTGACGCGGCCAGCTCCAGCGACGGGTGTTCGCCGGAGTGATAGAAATTTCGCGCACCTTCCTCCGCAGTGGCGACCGCGCGCAGCCTCGGGAGCCGGCCACGATTCTCGACGGTGGGCACAAAGGCTTCACACCCGGGATTTTCGCGGCCAAGAGTTCGCCGGGTCGAGCGATCACCTCACCAGCCGATACAGGCGGCATTCCCCTTCCTCCCAGGTTGACGTGGCGACGAACTGAAGGCGCGGCTGGGCCTCGGCGTCGGCCACCACGCGGAGAAAGGAGTTCCGATAGTAGCCCTCGTGAAGCACGAAGTACTTCGCTCCAAGCTTGCTGAACGCGTCGAGTGCCGCGTCTGCGGGGAACTCCCGGCTGGCCGAGACGAGGGACGCGTACCACCGGGGCTCGAAGCCGCTCGCTCCATTGACGATCGGATGCCAGTGAAACGTTGAGAGATAGACGTATACCGGGTCGCCGTTGCCGGGCATCGGTAGATCTGCGAGAACGGCGTGATCGGGCGCTCTGGCGTAGACGTCAGGCGCGTGGGTCCAAAGGGGTT
>QHWL01000246.1:0-293 GCA_003222555.1 Acidobacteriota bacterium
ATGGGCGCGCGTTCTCGATCGGCGCTGCGGGACTTGTCATCGCGCTGGCGATGCAGGGCGAGGGTCGAGGACAAGATCGGGGAAACCAGCCGCCTCCGTCGGTGAGAGCCGCCGCGCCTTTCGATCCGACGGGCTATTGGTCGTCGCTCATTACGCAAAACTGGCGTCTGCGTATGGTGCCGCCGGCGAAAGGCGACTACATTGGCATTCCAATCTCAGCGGCCGGCAAGAAAGCCGCCGATGCGTGGGACCAGGCGAAAGACGAAGCGGCCGGCAATCAATGCAAGGCGTAT
>QHWL01000246.1:382-12964 GCA_003222555.1 Acidobacteriota bacterium
GACGCGCATGTTGCACTTCGGCAACTGGACGCCGCCGCAACCGCGAAAACGGAGCTGGCAAGGCAACTCGGTCGCGGTCTGGGCATCGCGGCGCGGGGGACCCGGAGGAGCGCCGTCGGCACGATATCTGCGGATCGCGACGACCGATCTGTTGTCCGGCTACCTGCGCAAAAACGGCGTACCGTACGGCGACAGCGCGTCGCTACTCGAGTATGTCGATCTGTTCCAGGAACCGAACGGCGCGGCCATCATCGTGTGGACCGCAGTAGTCGACGACCCGGTGAATCTCGAGGCTCCCTATATCATCTCCTCACAATTCAAGAAACAGCCGGATGCATCCGGGTGGGATCCGACGCCGTGTTCGGCGGGATGGTGAAGCGTTTGGTCGAGGTGACGAGAGCTGGAGGCAACCGTGTGGCGAATGACTAGCTCCGCAATCGTGGTCGTCGCGGCAACGAGCGCTCTGATGCTTGCCCAGGGGCTGTCGAACCCGGACGGCATCGAGCTGTCCGGCTCATGGGCGGCGAGGAATTTCACCGACGCGATCGGGAACATGCCCGGCGGCGGACCCCGGCCCGTTGATTACATGGGCATTCCGTTGAACGACACCGGGCGCGCCTGGTCGTTGATCTACTCTCAATCGCAGGTTTCAATGCCCGAGCGCATCTGCGACTACTACGCGCCGACCTACATCGCGATCGGGCCGATGGGACTGAGGATCTGGCCCGAGTCCGAAATGCTGACCGGTTCGACGACGGCGTGGATCATCGGCGGTTGGGCCGACTTCGTGCCGATCACAATCTGGATGGACGGGCGGCCGCATCCGTCGAAATATGCGGCGCACGAGAAGTCGGGCTTTACGACCGGCGTGTGGGAGGACGACGTGCTCGTGACATATACCACCCACATGGAGGCGGGCGCGATTCGCCGCAACGGCGTGCCGAGCAGTGATCAGGCCACGATGACGGCCCGCTTCTCACGTCATGACGATGTCCTGACCATCACCGCGCGAATCGACGATCCGATTTACCTCACGGAGCCGTACTACCTGACGAGGAGTTTTCGATTGGCCCGCGCGCCGCTCAATCCCGCGACGCACCCATGCACGGTCACCAATGAAGGCGTTGAAGCGGAACGCGTCCCGCACTACTACCCGGGACAGAATCCGTTCCTCGACGAGCTGACGAAGCTCTACGGCATCCCGCAGGAGGCAGTGCTCGGCGGCGCGGAAACCGCGCTGCCCGAGTTCCGGAAGAAGATCAAGGACAAATACGTGCGGCCGTCGAGGTGCGTGAGCGTCCCGGCGAGCACGTGCGGTGGCCCCGGAACATATCCGCCAATCGACTAGACCTCGATTGCTTCAGCGCTCCTGGCACCGCTCGCTCGACTCCACGTCCACCCAGGCCGGCCACTGTATGAGGTTGGACCGATGGGGAACCGGCCACGGAGGGCCGCTTTCTACCCCTTGATGCCCAGCAGCTTTGCGGCATTGTCACCGAGTATCGCCGCGCGCTCGGCGTCGCTCAAGCTCGGCGTGTGAAGGATGTGGTCGACCGCCTTGTTCTGCCATGGGATCGGATGATCGGTGCCCATCACGATCTGGCTGGTGCCGACCTCCGCCGCGAGGTGGCGCAACGCCTCGGCGGTGAAGACCAGCGAATCAAAATAGAGCTGACGCAAATACTCGGTCGGCTTCTTCTTCAACGATCTGCTGCTGTCGCATTCCTCGGGCGCTACGCGACAGCCGTTGTCCGATCGCGGCGCGTAGGACGGCAGATAGCCGCCGCCGTGGGCCGCGCAGATCTTGAGGCCGGGAAACCGATCGAGGGTCCCTTCGAAGATCAGATGCTGGATCGCGATGGTGGTATCGAGCGGGTTGCCGATGACGTTCGACAGCCAGCCGTTGCCTTTGAGCCGTTGTGCGATCTCCGGCGGGCTCTGTGGGTGGATGAAAAGCAGCACGCCGAGCTCTTCCGCCTTTGCCCAGACTGGGTTGAATTTCGGGTCGGCAAACTCTGCGCCGGCGACGCTCCCGCCGATGGCCGCTCCGCGCAGGCCGAGCTTCTTGACTCCTTCTTCGAGCTGCTGAACCGCGAGATCGGGAAACTGCAGCGCCAACGACGCGAACGCGACGAAGCGATCCGGATGCGCCGCGCACAGCTCGGCGAGTTTTTCGTTCTGGATCTTGACGACCTGGCCGGCACGATCGCGGTCTGCCTCGTACCAGAACGGGTTGATGCTGAGCGCCTCGACGTCGATGCCCTGTTGGTCCATCTCGCCAATGCGATCCTCGGCCACGATCGCCATTCCCGGCCCCCGGAATTGGTCCAGCTTCCGCCCCATGAGAGCCACGGCTTCCGGGATGACGCAGTGTGCATGCACGTCGATCGTCCTCACGCGGCGGCCACGCACCGTGACCTCACGACGCCGGCCGGAGGGCCTGGTCTGGGCCTGCGCGGACGCGGCGCCGAGCAGACCGCACCGGGTGAATGCGACGGCTGCGACCGTGCCGGCGGCTTTATTGATGAACGCTCGACGAGTATTCATGGACGGTCCTCCATGCTTGTTTGCCTATTTGGACGCGGCGATCGGCACGTACGCGGGGACGAGATACGCGAAGAGGAGCGCGAGCAGGCCCATGATGGCCATTAGCAGCACGCTGTGCTTGATCGTGAACCTGAACAGGCGGCTCTCGTCGGCGGACGACATACCGGTGGCCGCCACAGCCACGGCGATGCTCTGCACCGAAATCATCTTCCCCATGACGCCCGCCGCCGAGTTGACCGACGCGGTCAGCACGGGATTGAGGCCGAGCGCGTTTGCGGTGACGACCTGCAGATTGCCGAAGAGGGCATTGGCCGAAGTGTCGCTGCCGGTCAAGAACACGCCAAGCCATCCGACTACCGCGCTGAAGAACGGAAACGCGCCTCCGCTCGCCGCGAGCGCCAGGCCCAGCGTGGACGTCATTCCCGAGTAGTTCATCAGGTACGCCAGGCCCAGCATGGTTGCGATCGTAACCATCGCGAACGACAGCTGCTTGAACGTGGCCTTGTAAATCTGCACGACCTTTGACGGCTTCACGCCAAGCAGCAAGGCGGCGGCCATCGTCGCCAGGAAGCAGGCCGTGCCCGATGCGCTCAGCCAGTTGAACGTGAAGACGGCCGCATAGGGCGCGGGCGTTGACGTGACGGGCGGGATGCGCGTGATCAGATTGTGCAAACCGGGCACGTTCAGTCCGTTGAGCGTGCCCGCGTTCCTCGGGAGCCACGATCCCAACAAGCTGTTGGTCCACCGATCCATGGCTGCTTTGATGTCGGGCTCGCCCCACGCGAGCACGAACACGACCAGCAGCAGGTACGGCATCCACGCCACGAAAATCTCGCGCCCGGAATGCTTCTTCGGCCCTGCCGTCGCCGGATGATCGCCCTCGAGCCGCATGACCGTTTTCGGCCGCCACAGCCTAAGCAGCGCCACCATTACGACGATGCAGGTCAACGAGCTCACGATATCGGTCAGCTCTGGCCCGAGGAAGTTCGAGACGAAGAACTGCATGCCCGCGAACGAGACGCCGCAGGCGACGATCGCCGGCAGCACTTCGAGTGCCCGCGCCGGCCCCGCCATCACGACCATGAGATAGCCCGGAATCACGATGGAGATCATCGCGCAGAGGCGTCCCACCATCGCGCTCAGCGGAAGCACTGGCAACCCGGTCACATTCGCCAAGGTGGTCACGGGAATGCCGATCGATCCGAACGCCACGGGCGCGGTGTTGGCGAGCAGGCAGATGCCCGCCGCGTAGAACGGGTCGAAGCCGAGGCCGGCCAGCATCGCACCCGACACAGCGACCGGCGCGCCGAAGCCCGCCGCTCCCTCGATGAACGCGCCGAACGAAAAGGCGATGAACATCGCCTGCAGGCGCCGGTCGTCGGTCAGGCTGCCGACCGAGTCCTTGATGATCTCGAACTTGCCGGTGTCCACGGCGAGGCGGTACAGCATGATCGAGCTGAACACGATCCAGGCGATGGGGAACAACCCATACGCTGCCCCGTACAACGAGGACATCACCGCGAGCTGCGCGGGCATGCCGTAGACTGTGAGCGCCACCACGAGCGCCGACCCGAGCGCCGCAAGTGCCGACATCCAGGCCGGCTTGCGCCAGACGCCCAGCATCAGGAACAGCGCGACGATAGGAATGGCGGCCACGAGGGCCGAAAGGGCCAGGCTGCCCCCCACGGGTTCGTAGTTGTGCTGCCACATGCTCGGAAGTTATACCTGAATTTCGCCGCTCTGATGAGGAGATCGTCGCCTTGGACTAATGATGCGCGGAGGCTAATGTGGAGTAACAGCGCGATCACCAGTGGATATTGAGGGCGGAATGGTCGGCCGATTCACTTCTTCCTTGCTGCCCCTTCGGCCTTTTCTTGAGCGCGAGCTCCAGCGAGGGTGCCCTTCAAGGCATAGGTCCCTTCATTACACGCGTACTCATAGATCTGACCCTGACTCTTCGTCATGGGAAACGCGGCCGTCCACCAGGGGCTCGTCCACGTCGTCGGATCGTCGACCGTGAATTCGTCTCCGCTGGCTCGTTGACACTTGACCCTGTGGCTATTTCTGACTGGATTCATCCTATTGCGCAACGGTGAAGGGGACCGACACTTCTGTCGTCTCCCACGTCATCGCGATCGAGCCGCCTTTGCTGCCGTCGGGGTTCTTCGCGATCGCGAACGTCAGCTGCTCGACCGGTTCCGTCAGCGTACGCTTGCGCAGCTGAAGGCGCCCGAGGTCCGACCTCGAGGGGTAATACGTGTGGAACCCTGACGATGAGGGTCCACACGTCGGGTGTCGGCAGGATCCAGATCGTATGTGGGCCGGGTGGCACCGCCAGGCCGCCAAGCTGAAGTGGCCGGGTGCTGTCGAGCGTCGTGGCCGCATCCGCGCCCGGGCACCACACGATCTGATAAGGGACGAGCCCGCCGAAGATCGTGCGGCCACGCATGTACGGGCGGCCGTACTCGATCGTCATCGTTGCGCCATCGATTTTCGCGCTGACCGATTCGTGCGGGCTCCGGCGCCCGCCGCCAAATTGGCCGGCGGAGAGGCTGACTGCGATGACCCCGAGAACGACGATGCCGACGAGAACCGCGATCGCTGGGCGCATGGCGAAGTCTCCTTTCACGTTATACTGAGTCGGATCGCGCAGACACTCGGGACACCTGAGCCAGACACTCTATATATTATTATGATGAAGGATGCCGCCCGCCTCGTGCTCGTCGTCGAGGACGATCTTTCGGTTCGCCGGCCGCTCGTCAAATTCCTCGAGATGCACGGCTTTTCGGTTGTGACGGCCGAAACCGCCGAGGAAGGGCTCGAGGGGCTTTCCAAGCACCAGGTGGTCGCGGCGGTCGTCGATTTGCGCCTGAAGCGCGGATCGGGCCGCGACGTCGTCGTGTCGGCGCCCGCCGATGTGCCGGTCATCATCTTTTCGGGCGTGCCGTCGGAGTCGGCCGAGCTCGAGCACCTTCGTCCGCGCACGCGCCTCATCGAGAAACCGTATTCGCTGGTGTTGCTCGTCGAGACGCTCGAAGAGATGCTCGCGGAAACGGGCTCACAGAATCTCCATTCCTAACGCCGACAGCACCAGCTCGGTCCCGAGCTGTGCCGTGGTGTTCTGCATGTCGAGGGTCGGGTTGACCTCGACCATGTCGAGCGAGGTGAGCAAGCCGGAGTCGGCGACGATCTCCATCACCATGTGCGCTTCGCGGTAGTTCAATCCGCCCTTGACCGGCGTGCCCACGCCGGGCGCGATCGCCGGATCGCACACGTCCATGTCGAACGACACGTGAATGCCGGCGGTGCCCTGGCCGGCCAGGTGCACGGCCTGCTCCACAATCGACGCGATTCCCTGTCGATCGATGTCCTTCATCGTGAAGACGTGCACGTGCGAGTCGCGCACGGCAATCTTCTCGCGCTCGTCCAGGTTCCTCACGCCGATGATGACGGTATGCGCGGGCAGTGCCTTCGGCGTGACGCCGCCGATGCGCGCGAGCTCGGATGGCTCGGGCCCGAGGAGGGCCGCAAGGGGCATTCCGTGGACGTTGCCGCTCAGCGACGTGGCCGGGGTGTTCATGTCGCCATGCGCATCGATCCACAAGAGTCCGATCGGGAGCTCCCTGGTCTTCCTGGCCCACTCGGCGGCGGCCGCCACCGAGCCCGCGGCGAGGCTGTGATCGCCGCCCAGGACGAGCGGCATCGCCCCCTCATCGAGCGACATGAGTGCGGTCTGATAGAGCTTCTGACACACCTTGGCGATGTCGCGGATATATTTCTTCCGCTCGTCGCGCAGGGTCTGCGTTTCCGGAATGGGCGCCGGGAGATCGCCTTTGTCGACGACGATGCAGCCGAGGCCGCCGATTCGTTCGCCGAGACCGGCGATGCGCAAGGCGGAGGGCCCCATGTCGACGCCGCGCCGGTTGCCGCCGAGATCGAGCGGCACGCCGATGATGTGCACCTGGCGCATGGAAATTTACAATTGAGAATTACGCCAAATCAAATGCAACCACGAAGATACGAAGACACGAAAAAGAGGTTTGCTTCGTGCCTTCGTGTTTTCGTGGTTGCATCCAACGTTAGAGATGTTGCGGTATCACTTGTGAAGTGTCGATTGTAACTTGTATGACACCGACATGCCCTCTCCCGACGGCGTCACGATTGTCGTGAAGAGCGACGGATTGTTCTGGATCGCGTCGAGGAAACTGCGCATTTCGGCCTGCTTGTTCACGACATTGTGCGCGAGCAGCAAGCCGCGCGGCGCAAGACGTGGAACGACCATGTCGAAGAAGCGTTTGTAGTCCCGCTTCCAGGCGTCGAGAAAGACGAAGTCGAAGGCGCCGGCAAGCCTCGGGACCTCCTTGAACGCGTCGCCTGGCAGGACGGTGATGACGTCGGCGAGGCCAGCGCGACGGATGTTGTCGGCTGCGGCCCGTGCGCGCGCGGGGTCGTACTCGATAGTGGTGAGGTGGCCCCCGGTCTGCCGCAGTCCGAGACCGATCCAGATCGCGCTGTACCCGGACGCGCTGCCGATCTCGAGCGCGCGCTTCGCGCCGCCGGAGGCGGCCATCACCCGCAGAAAACGGCCGTCCTCTTCCGAGACCGCCAGTTGATCGCGGTCGGCCGCCTTGATGTCGTGAAGCAGCTTGACGAGAGACGGTTCGAGTGTGGATTGCGCGCTCGCGATCCTGAGGAAGGCGAACGCGAACAACAAGGCGGTCAGCGCGCGGCGTGTTCTTGGAGCCATTGTGAAATCTTTCTGGCGGTCGCGCGGCCGTCGGCAATGCAATCGGGAATGCCGACGCCCCGAAATCCACTGCCGGTGACGAACAGGCCCGGATGCCGCGCGAGCGCGCGGTCGATGGCCTCGATCCGTGCGAGGTGGCCGACTTCGTGCTGCGCGCTGGCGCGCTCGAACCGGTACACACGGGTCAGGAGCGGCTCGCCCGTGATTCCGAGCAGGGGCGTGAGCGCCGCAAGCGACAGCGTGACGAGCTCGGCGTCGGACCGTTCGAGCGCGGCGCGATCGCGCGCGCCGCCGACAAACGTCCGCAGCAGCACGCGGCCGTCGGGTGCGCGCTGGGGCCACTTCGACGAGAGCCACGATCCGGCAAGGATGCCGGAGCCTTCCACCTTCGGCACGACAAATCCGGATCCGTTCAAAGGATGCGCCAGGGCCTCGCGCCTGAACGCCAGCGCGATCGTGGCAGTCGAGGAGTACTGAATCTCGCCGCACAAGCGCGCGAGCTCCGCGTCGCGGTCGCCGATGAGCTGAGCGGTCACGTACGCGGGCGTCGACAGCGCGATGGCGCGAGCGGCGAAGGCGTGGGCGCCGGCCTCCACGCGAAACGGCCCGGTGCCTCCGTGGCCCATAACGCGTGTGACCGCGGCGTCGAGGCGCACCGTCCCGGCGGGCAGCGCGGCGACCAGCGCGCGCACCATTTCGCTCAAGCCGCCCGGCAGCGAGCGAAATGCGCCCTGCCCGCGGAGTACGGAGGGTCCGGCTTCTTCCGGACCCTGTGCGTAGTGTCCGGCTTTAGCCGGACCCTCTCCCACGCTGCCGGCGTGCTCCGCGGCCGGGCGCCGGCTGAATGCCCGCAGCAGGCTGCCGTGCTCGCGCTCCGCCTCAACGAAGCGCGGAAACAGCGCACGAACCGACAAGCGATCCACGTCGCCGGCATGAATGCCTGCCAGCAGCGGCTCGGCAAGGTAGGTGGCCGCTTCGGCGCCGAACCGCCGCCGCATGAACGCTCCAATCGACTCGTCGCCCGGGTCGCGCCGCGGCGGCACCAGCCACTCCGCGCCCATGCGCAGCTTGCCGGCCCACGTGAACAGTCCCGTCTTGATAAACGGCCCGAGGCGCGTCGGGACGCCGAGCACTGAATTGGCGGGCAGCGCATGCAGCCGGCCGTTCCGCTGGATGAAAGCGAGCCGCGGCGGTTTGGTCGGCACGAGCCGATCGCCCAGTCCGAGTTGTTCGCACAACTCGATGCCCTGAGGCTTCTGGACGAGGAGCGAATCGGGGCCGGCGTCGATCGTGTAGCCATCGATCTCCTCGCTCAGAATCACTCCGCCGGCACGCGGCGCCTGCTCGACGACAACACACGACACACCGCGCCGGTGCAGCTCGAACGAGGTGGCGAGTCCCGCGATGCCGCCGCCGGCGATGAGAACGTCGACCGATTCCGCGTTCACGGCCGTCAAAGCCTCGCGCGGACGAGATCTTCGAGCACCGCGATGAACGCCGGCGACGCGTTCAGCGATTCCGTGCGGCGCAGCGACGCGCCGCACTCCCGAGCGGCGGCGACCGCCTGAACGTCGATGTCGAACAGGATTTCGGTGTGGTCGCACACGAAGCCGATGGGCACCACGAGGAACCGTCTGGCGCCCCGCGCCGCGCGCTCCGAAATCAAGCGGGCGAGATCGAGCCCGATCCATGGCTCTGGCGTGCGCCCTGCGCTTTGATACGCTCGGCGGTAGCGCGCGATGCCGGCCAGCCCGGCGACGCCGCGGGCGGTCTCCGCGACCTCGGTCGCGTAGCTGTCGCCGTCGAGAATGACGCGCAGCGGCAGGCTGTGGGCCGTAAACACGATTTCTTCGTCGTCGAGCGGGTTGGCGGCGCGAAGACGCGCAGCGAAGGCCTGGAGCAGCAGAGGGTGCGAGTGAAACGATCGCACCGGCTCGAACTGCATGCCCGCCGGCAGCGCGGTCGTCGCCGCATCGACGTACTTCTGGACGCTCAGCGTCGAGAACTGCGGCGCCATCGGGATGCCGATGACCCGCTCGACGCCGGCCGCGGCGAGTTCGGCGAGCGCGTCTTTGATGAACGGGCGCCAGTTCCGCATGCCGACGACGACCGGGACGTCCGCGTCCAGCCGGCTTCGCAGGCCGTCGGCCTGCGTCTCGGTGATCGCCGTCAACGGCGAGCGGCCGCCGATGGCTTCGTAATTGTGTCGCATCTCAACCGCAAGTACTCCGGCATGTCATCGAGCGACGACGGGGTGCCGTGAGCCATCAAGAGAACGCCTGAACGCATCTTACGGAACCTGAGGTTCTCTAGTTTCTCAGTTCTTAGAGGCCGCGAAGAAACCGTTAACCGCCGAGAGCGCCGAGATCGCCGAGAAGAAAGGGCCAAGAATTCTCCGCGTGCTCTGCGTGCTCTGCGGTAAAACGGTGTATTCGTTCACGTCTGCGTCTGCTGATGAACATATCGCGCGAGCGCCTGGACGTGCTCGAGGGGCGTCATCGGCAGGATCCCGTGGCCGAGATTGAAGATGTGTCCCGCCCGTCCGCCCGCCCGCGCGAGCACGTCGTCGGTTGCCGAAAACACCCGATCGAGCGGACCGAGGAGCACCGTGGGATCCAGATTCCCCTGAATCGCGCGGTCGAAGCCGATGCGCCGCCACGCTTCGTCGAGCGGCGTCCGCCAGTCGGCGCCGATGACGTCGCCGCCGGCGTCTCGCAGGTCGCCGAGAATGGCACTCGTGCCGACGCCGAAGTGAATCGTGGGCACGCCGTGCGAGGCCAGCCCTTCAAAGATCCGCCTGGTGTGGGGCAGGATGAACTCGCGATAGTCGCGCCCGCTCAGCGCCCCCACCCAGGAATCGAAGACTTGCACGGCGTCGACACCTGCTTCAATCTGCGCCACCAGGTAGTCGCGGATGACATCGGCCAGCAGCTCACAGAAACGGTGCCAAGCCGCGGGAGCCCCGTACATCAGCGCTTTGGTATGCGCAAACGTGTTCGAATGGCCGCCCTCGATGGCATAGGAGGCGAGCGTGAACGGTGCGCCGGCAAAGCCGATCAGCGGCACGCGGCCGGCGAGCTCGCGTTGAGTCTGGCGGATCGCGTCGAGCACGTGTTTGAGCGACTCGCGCGGCTCGAAACGCCGGACGCGCCCGAGATCGGCCTCGGTCCGCAACGGAGTTTCGATCGCCGGCCCTTCGCCGTGAACGAAATCGAACGCGATGCCCATCGGCTCGAGCGGAAGCAACAGATCGGAAAACAGGATTGCGGCGTCGACTTCTATGCGCCGTACGGGCTGGAGCGTGACCTGAGTCGCGAGATCGGGCGTGCGGCACAAATCGAGCAGCGAATAGCGCTCGCGCAGCGCGCGGTATTCGCTCATGTATCGGCCCGCCTGACGCATGAACCACACCGGCGTCGCGTCGACCGGCTGCTGCCGGCAGGCGTTGAGGAATCGCCTTCCGGCCTCGATCAGTGGGTCACCTTGAGCAGGTTTCGGGCGAGGCCGACCAGATCCTCCAGCCACAGCGGCTTGAACCGCAGCTCCGCGCCAAGCTCATGCAGCTCGGTGGACACGGCGTCATCGAGGAAATAATCGCCGGTGACAATCGCCACGGGCGTCGAACGCTGCTCGTCCCTCGAACGAAGGTGCCGCAGGAACATCAGACCGTCCATGAGGGGCATGCGCAGATCGAGAATGATCGCGTCGGGCCGACTCCGCTCCGCTTCGCGCAAGCCGGTTTCCGCGCTGACCGCGGTGTGGACCCGATAGCCTTCGAGGCGAAGCATCCGGGCGAACGTCTGCGTGACCCCCTCATCGTCGTCAACGATGAGAATCGTAGCGGTCGCCGCGTTGGACATCAGCGCAGGCACCCGCATATTGTAACCGACGAGGCAATTTGACGCCCCTCACTGCCCGTTTCGCTCACAAAATCGTGCTAGACTTACGGGTTTGATCGCCAAGATTATCCAACATTTTGGAGGCGCATAGGTGAGTCCGATCCTAGTGCGGCCGGTCCGCGAGCAGCTCGAGCACGACCGCATCATTCGCTTCCTGCAGGGGAAATACCGCCGTCGGTACGAAGTGGCGGTGAATCCTGGCGCCGAACAGAACGTGCCCGTCGGGACCGGTTCGGCGGCGATTTACCCGGATCTGGTGCTGCTTTCGCAAGACCGTGGACATCGGCTGCAGGGGGTGATTGAGGTCGAAACCGGGGAGTCGGTGAACCACCTCGAGGCCCTCGCACAATGGGCGCACTTCGCGAAGCTAAGGGCCTCCTTTCAATTGTACGTTCCGGCCGGAATGGTGGATGTGGGACGCCGGCTGTGCGAAGACAACCACATCCAGGTCAACGAGATCTGGAGTTACCATTCCGTCGGCGACCAGGTCCGCTTCACGCTCGTTCACCGCAGCCGGGAGGCAACGCCCGTCGCGCGCCCGCGGACCGAGAGACGATCGGTCGCTGTCCGACGCCGGCCGCCGTCACGTGCGGCCAATGAGCCTGCGCGCTCGGCGAGGGCCGTCAAGAAGCCGGCACGATCGACCAGGGCGCCCGCACGATCGGCCAAGAAGAGAAAGTAGGGCGTGCCCTTCCTCCGATTTTCGCGAGATAAGCGCGGATACGAGCATTTCTATCTGGTGCAGCCGACGTCGGCGCGCCGCGGCAAGGAGCGTCAGCGAATCCTCTATTGGTTCCGGACCCCGCCCAATGTGAAGGTCGGGCGCGAGCCGTTCGCGGAGCATGTGCGCCGCGCGCTCGAGGCGCAGTACCCCAACGTCAGATTCGACTGGGAGACGCTCGTCGCGACGCCGATTCCGCCGCCAGAGGTAGGACACTGGCGCGAGCGGCGGCGAGTGGAGCGCGCGGCCAGGCAAGCGGCCGACGCGGAGCCTGCTGCGCCGGAAGCCGAGGCCGAGGGTTCGGCAGAAGAACCGACGCTGGCAGCGCGCGCACCTGCGACCCGCGAACCGGCTCCGGCGGGAGGTAGCGGCATTCCGGCGTCGTTCGCACCTTCTGTATCGGAGACCCCGGAAAGCACTCCGGAAGCACGACCAATACCCGAGCCCCAGCGTCGGCGCGGACGTCGCCGACGCGGCCGCCGCAAACATCGTCCCGGAAGCGAGACCGCGCCGCCTGTCGACAAACCTGAAGGGAAATAGCCATCGGGTTGTATTCCCACCGGCGCGCTGGCACGACGGGCGTCGCTATCGTGGCGGTGGCGCTCATCTTGTGGGGCGCACGCCGCGGCGCACCGCATTTGTTGGCGTTTTTGGCCGGCGTGCACGGC
>QHWL01000247.1:0-2825 GCA_003222555.1 Acidobacteriota bacterium
CTTTTGCCTTTGTCCTTTTACCTTCTTTTCCCTTTTTACTTCCTGAGTTTTGTCTGCGAAGCCACTCGGGCGGCAGCGGCGCGCGCAGCCTCCGGATCGCCTAGGTACTCGTGCCGCTTGGGCCGGAGGTCGTCGTCCAGCTCGTAGACGAGCGGGATGCCCGTCGGGATATTGAGCTCGACGATCTCGGCTTCAGGGATGTCGGCGAGATACTTCATCAGTGCGCGCAGGCTGTTGCCGTGCGCGGCGATGAGGACGCGCTTGCCGCATCGAATCGCCGGCGCGATCGAATCACGCCAGTAGGGCAGAAAGCGCGCCACCGTGTCCTTGAGCGACTCGGTGAGCGGGAGTTCATTCGGCTCGAGGTCGGCGTAACGCGGATCGTGCGAGGGGTGGCGCGGGTCGTCGAGTGAGAGCGCCGGCGGCGGAATGTCGTAGCTTCGCCGCCAAATCTTGGTTTGCGCCTCGCCGTGTCTGGCTTCGGTCTCCGCCTTGTTGAGCCCTTGCAGCGCCCCGTAGTGGCGTTCGTTGAGGCGCCAGCTCTTCGTCACCGGAATCCACATCAGATCCAGGACGTCGAGCGTGATCCAAAGCGTCCGGATCGCGCGCTTCAGGACCGAAGTGTACGCGACGTCGAAGACGTAGCCCCCTTCCTTCAACAACCGCCCGGCGTCGCGCGCTTCGTCGGCACCCCCGGCGGTCAGGTCGACATCGGTCCACCCGGTGAACCGATTCTCCTTGTTCCAAGTACTTTCGCCGTGGCGGAGAAGGACGAGTTTGTGCATGTCCATTCTGCAACGTGGCGCGGGGCTTTAGCCCCACGTTCACATTAACCGTCGAGCACGCAGAGCACGCAGAGATTTTCGGGAGAATTTTTTCCGCGGTCTCGGCGGCCTCGACGGTTGATGTGATGGGTCACGTGCGTTCAACCGGACCTGCTGCGGATCGCGCTCCGTCCCGCAAACGTCGCGTTCGCGCCGAGCTCCTCTTCGATGCGCAGCAGCTGATTGTACTTGCAGGTGCGATCGGTCCGGCTCGCCGAACCGGTCTTGATCTGGCCGGCCGCCGTGCCGACGGCGAGATCGGCGATTGTCGTGTCCTCGGTCTCTCCGGACCGGTGCGAGATGATCGTCGCGTAGCCCGCATCTCGCGCCATGCGGATGGCGTCGAGCGTTTCCGAGACCGTGCCGATTTGATTGAGCTTGATCAGAATGGCGTTCGCCACGTGCTCGTCGATGCCGCGGCGGAGAATCGCCGGGTTCGTGACGAAGATGTCGTCCCCGACGAGCTGCACACGCGAGCCCACCTCGCGAGTCAGCATCGCCCAGCCGGTCCAGTCGCATTCGGCAAGCCCGTCCTCGATGGACGCGATCGGATACTGACGCAACCAGTCTTCCCAGAGACGCACCATCTGGTCGGAGCTCCGATCCGGCTCACCCGACTTTCGGAACACGTACCGGCCGTGGCCGGCCCAAAGCTCGCTCGCGGCGGGATCGAGCGCCACCCAAACGTCGCGGCCGGCCGAGAAGCCGGCGGCGGCGACGGCCTCGAGCACGACGTCGATCGCCTCCTGGTTCGACTTGAGGTTGGGCGCGAAGCCTCCCTCGTCGCCAACGCCGGTCGTTTGCCCGCGCCGCTTCAGGATGCCCCTCAGCGCATGGAAAATTTCATCGCCGGTCCGCAGTGCCTCGGCGAAGGTGGGGGCGCCGAGGGGCACGACCATGAACTCCTGGAAGTCGACGCTCGAATCGGCGTGCGCGCCGCCGTTCAGAATGTTCATCATGGGGACCGGCATGACGAATCGAGAGGTGAGGCCCCCGCGGGCGCTCTCCGAGTCATTCTGGTACAGCGCCGCGAGGTGCTGATACAGCGGAATCCCTTTCGCGGCGGCCTCGGCGCGGACGGCCGCCATCGAGACGCCGAGGATCGCGTTGGCGCCCAGCTCACTCTTGGTCGGCGTGCCGTCGAGCGCCATGAGCGCCTCGTCGACGCCGCGGCCGTCCAGCTCGCGGTTGACCAGGGCCTTTGCGATACTGCGGTTCACGTTGCCGACGGCCTTGCGCACCCCCTTGCCGCCGTAACGGCTCTTGTCGCCGTCGCGCAGCTCCAGTGCTTCGCGCTCGCCCGTCGACGCGCCCGAGGGCACCGCGGCGCGGCCGAACGCGCCGCCGGCGAGCGTCACGTCGACTTCAACGGTCGGGTTGCCGCGCGAGTCGAGGATCTCGCGCGCATGAATATGGGTAATCTTCAAAAACGTCCCTCAAAAAACGCTACCACGGAGCACACGGTAGACGACGGAGAACACTGATCGTCGATCGTCGTTTTGCCGTGATCTCTGTTTTCCTCAGTGGCCTCCGTGGTAGAGCCTTAACCGCCCCCGCCGCGTCGATCCGCGTCCGCCTCGAAGAGCAGCGCTTCCTCGCTCAGCGGTCCGATGAGCGGCTCGTCGTCTGTGGTGACGACGACGACGCCCGACTCAGTCACCGTGTGACGCCGGAGGTCTTCGTCGACGTCGTAGCCGATGAGCGCGCCGCGGGGAATGAGCACGTCGCGGTCGATGATCGCGCGCCGGATGCGCGCGTGGCGTCCGACGCGCACGCCCGGCATGAGGATGCACTGCTCGATGTGACAGAAACTGTGGACGCGCACATTCGGGCACAGGACGCTGCCGAAGATGCTGCTGCCCGACACGATGCAGCCGGGTGAGATGACCGAATCGAGCGCCTGCCCGCAGCGGCGGCCCTCCTCGGCGAACACGAATTTGGCCGGCGGCGCCTGCGGCTGATAGGTTCGAAGCGGCCATTCGGGATCGTACAGATTGAACT
>QHWL01000247.1:2850-7573 GCA_003222555.1 Acidobacteriota bacterium
GTACGCATCGATCGTCCCGATATCACGCCAGTATTTCGAGGCCTTCTTGTTCTCGTCGTAGAAGCGATAGGCGTACACCGGCACCTGGTGAATCAGCGAGGGGATGATGTCCTTGCCGAAGTCGTGGTTGGTCGGCTGGCTCGCGTCCGCTTCGAGCGCGCGCACCAGCACGTCGGTGTCGAAGATGTACACGCCCATCGAGGCGAGCGCGAAGTCGGGCGATCCGGGGATCGGGCTCGGGACTTTCGGCTTCTCCTGGAAGCCGGTGACGCGCTCCCCTTCCTCGATCGCGACGACGCCGAACCGGTTCGCGTCGGCTGTCGGGACCTCGATGGCCGCCAGGGTCACCGCCGCGCGGCGGTCCTGATGAAAGTGCAGCATGCGCGCGTAGTCCATCTTGTACACATGGTCGCCTGAGAGCACGATGAGATGGTGCGGGTTCTCGCGCATGATCGAGTAGAGGTTCTGGTAAACGGCGTCCGCCGTTCCCTGGTACCAGTGCTCGCCGACGCGCTTTTGCGGCGGCAGGATTTCGACAAACTCCCCGAGCTCCTCCGAGACGATGCTCCAGCCCATCCGGATGTGGCGGTTGAGCGAGAGCGATTTGTACTGCGTCGCAATGAAGATGCGGCGCAGCCCGGAGTTGATGCAGTTGCTGAGCGCGAAGTCGATGATGCGATAGGGCCCGCCAAAGTACACGGCCGGCTTGGCCCGCTCCTTGGTGAGCGGATAGAGCCGCTCGCCCGCGCCGCCGGCCAGGACGATGACAAGACTGTCGTCGAAGAGCGCCGGCATGACCCGATTAGCTGCGGAGCACGACGCGCGCCGGCGCTCCGTCGGCCCCGATCACGCGCAACGGCAGGCAGAACATTTCGTACACACCCGGCTCGACGTCGCGCAAATTCAAGCCTTCGATCACGATCGTCCCGCCGCCAAGCAGCACACGATGCGCGGGGGCGCCGGGCTTCTTGAACTCTTCGACCGAGAGGTAATCGACCCCGACCAGCTTGATGCCATGATCGACCAGATGTTTCGCGCCTGCCTCGGTCACGCCCACGTATTCTGGATGGAACTCGGGCGAGCCCCAGAGCTTCGAGTTGTGCGTCTTGATGAGCACCCGCACCTCTTCCGACAAATCCGCGCCGGTCAACTCGTCGGCGCCAATTCCCCTGCGCGACGTCACCTCTATCACGCGCGCGCGGCCAATCAGCATCTCGAGCGGTAAGGCGTCGGCTCCGAGCCCGTTGTCGAAGAAATGGCGAGGGGCGTCGACGTGCGTGCCGGCATGCGCGCTCAGGTGCAAGCTCGACACGTTCGAGCTGTCGCCGTTGGAGATGCGTTTCACGGCTTCGAGGCTGAACGGCGTGTTGCCCGGGTAGGAGGCAAGATTCGCATCGAGCGGCACGGAAACGTCGATGAACTTCATATGCGAAAACGGATGATAACACGCCGTCCGACGACTGAAGTGCTGCCTGGAGAACGGTTTGACTTGGCCCCGAGCGCCCGCCTATCATGGACTGTTCGTTTGCGCCCTTTATGTTGGGAGAATAGGCCTTATGGTCAATTTGCGTGGAACCATCGCACTTTCGGCGGCAGTGGGTCTGATCTTCTCGGCGGCCCTTCTCGCCCAGAAGAAGGATGACAAGAAGCTCGACGACAAACAGAAAAAAGAAATCCAGAACGTGGTCAAGATCGTCGATGACCTAGCGGCTGGACAGCCCGCGACCAACGAGCTCGCGCTCACCTGGCTGCGCGAAGATTTTTTGAAGGCACAAGGCAACAAGAGCTTTGTCCCGTTCTCGGTGGCGCTCGATCCGTCGAAGGTCTCCGGCGGGACCGTGGCGTTGTATTGGCGCGTCGTCGCGAAAGGGGCAGTGGCTGAGCCTGCGACCAAGGGGAAGAACGACGACAAAGATAAGGACAAGAAGCCAACGTACGCGTACGAAGACGTGTCCTTCGTGCCGGTATCGCGTGACGGACCGACGCACATCAGCCGCTCGTTTACTGTTGCCGCGGGCGCGTACGATGTGTTCATCGTGGCGAAGGAACCGACGCCCGACAAGGCGCCGAAGAATGCGCCGCCGCCCAAGGTGTCGATGCTCAAGCAGACCATCAACGTGCCCGATTTCTGGAACGGCGAGCTGAGCTCGAGCTCAGTGCTGATCGCGGAGCGGATCGAGCCGCTGCCCGCGCCGCTCCCGCCGCAGCAGCAGGCCGAACGGCCTTATGCGCTCGGCACCATCGAAATCCAGCCCGTCTTCGACACCAAGTTCACCAAAAAGAGCGAGCTGTCGACGTTCATGCTCATCTACAACCCGAAGACCGACGCGGCGAACAAACCCAATGTGGCGGTCGAATACAACTTCTATTCGAAGACCGGCGGGAGCGAGAAGTTCTTCAACAAGACCAGCCCACAGGATCTCAACGCGCAGACGCTGCCGCCGCAATTCGACATCGCCGCCGGTCATCAGCTCCAGACCGGACAGGCGGTTCCGCTGGCGTCGTTTCCCGAGGGCGATTACCGGTTGGAAATCAAGATCACCGACAAGATTGCGAACAAGTCGCTGACCAGGGACGTCAACTTCACCGTCACCGCAGGGTAGCACCCGCGTCCCCGCGCGGGGTGACGGATGCCGGAACGCGGAGCGGGTTCTGAAGCCCGCGCCGCGCGACCCCGGGGGCAAGCGGCCCGCGGAGGGAGCATGAAAGCCGTAGCCAGAGCGATCGCGGCGTTGGCGGCCGGCGGTTTCGGGCTTCTATGCACCCCGGCGGTGGCTGGCGCCCAGGTCTCGCAAACGCGGCAACCAGTTCGACAGCTTGTCTCGCTGGCGCCCGGCTCTATCGACGGAGTCGTTCAGGACGAAAAGGACGCGCCCGTCGCCGGCGCGGTCGTCTCGGCGCTCGGCGCAACGAGAGCATTCGCGGTGACCGATCGGAGCGGCCGCTTCGAGTTGCGAACGCTGTCGCCGGGGCCGTACCTCGTGCGGGCCCATCTCAGCGGATTCATCGCACCGCCCGGACGGATCGTCGACGTGCATCCAAGCAGCCGCGTCTCGTCTTCGATCGCGCTGCACCGTGCGACGAGCTCGTCGCTGCCGGTGCTGGCTGCCGGCGTTGCGACCGTCGCTCGATCTTCGCCGGCGCCGGCCGAACAACCGGCTGGGGAAGTCGCAGGCGGTGCCACAAACGACAACTCGGGCAGTGCCGACGACGATCATGGCGAAACCGCCTGGAGGCTTCGTCACGCGCGCCGGAGCATCCTCAAGGATGCGACGCTGCCGGAGGACATCGCCTCGGATCGCCCGCCGGGGACCGAGCTCTTGGATCCCCACAGCTTTTTCGGCCGTGCGGTTGGATCGCCGGCCCGCGCCGCCACGAGCTTTCTCACGGAAATGCCGTTTTCGGGTCAGTTCAACCTGCTGACGAGCGGCTCGTTCGAGAGTCCCCAAAAGTTGTTCGCCACCGACAGTTTCGCGCGGAGCATCGCTTACGTCGCGGTGAGCGCGCCGGTCGGCCAGCACGCCGATTGGACCATGCGTGGGGCGCTGACGCAGGGCGACATTTCGTCGTGGATCGTCGCCGGCGCGTACGCGACCCGCGCGCCCGCGCGGCATCGCTATGACGTCGGCCTGTCCTACAGCACGCAACGGTACGACGGCGGTAATCCGGCCGCACTGCGCGATGTCACCGACGGCAGCCGGAACGCCGGCGCGATGTACGCGTTCGACACCTTCGCCATCACGCCGGGAATCTCGCTCACCTACGGCGGACGCTTCGCGCGGTACGACTATCTCGCCGACCGCGGCCTAATCAGCCCTCGCATCGCCCTCACCCTCGTGCCTGTCGAGCACGTGCGCCTGAACATGCTCGTGTCGCGCCGCGCGGTGGCCCCGGGAGCCGAAGAATTCGCGCCCCCCGCCGATAGCGCGATCTGGCTGCCGCCGCAGCGTACCTTCTCGTCGCTTGTCGAAGGACGCAGCCTCGACGCAGAGCACACGACTCATCTCGACGTCGAGCTCGAGCGCGACATCGCGGCCGCCGGCACGATCTCGGTCCGAGCGTTCCGGCAGAACGTGGACGATCAGATCGTGACGATGTTCGGTGTCGAGATACCCGGACGCCCGGCGGCCGAGCTCGGACACTATTTCGTGGCTAACAACGGCGATGTCAAGACCAACGGGTGGAGCGCCGGGCTCCGGACCTCGTTCGCCGAACGCGTGCACGGGTCAGTCGAGTACTCGCTGGCACGGTCACACTGGTACCCGGCCGGCGACCTCCCGTCCATGGCTCTGTTGGCGTCGTCAGCGACGCGCCGCGGGTCCGAGCGGGTTCATGATGTGGCCTCGACCCTCGAGGCCGACGTCCCTGAAACCGCAACGCGGGTCTCCGTGTTGTACCGCGTCAGCAACGGCTTTGCGCACCGCAACGCGGTTCCCGATCGCCAGCCGTTCGACTCCCGCTTCGACGTGCAGGTCCGTCAGTCGCTGCCGTTCATGGACTTCACCACCGCCAAGTGGGAGATGCTGCTCGCGGTTCGCGACTTCTTCCACGAGGCGGCCGCCGACCAGTCGATCCACGACGAGCTCCTCGTCGTCCGGCCGCCCAAACAGATTGTGGGCGGACTAACCCTGCGGTTCTGAGCGCAACCGACTGGTAACCCAGCTCTCACACGATCCATAATATTGAATTCTCGCTCCGTCAAATTGGAGCGTTCACCGGATTC
>QHWL01000249.1 GCA_003222555.1 Acidobacteriota bacterium
TGATCACGAAGGCACGAAGGGTCACGAAGAACCCAGCGCGGCGGAGCCGCAACCAGATCGTCGCGATTTTGTACAAGATGATTCTTCGCGATCTTCGTGGTTCTTCGTGACTTCGTGATGACCGGGGGTAGGGCCGGAGTAATAACGTGCACCACGAGGTCGAGATCAACGGCCGCATTCGCCACGTTGTCGTCCACCGCGCCGACCAAGGATTCGCGGTGGTGGTGGATGGTCGCGCGTGGCAGGTGCTCGCGGCGCCGGTCGACCTGCATATGCTGTCGCTGTTGATTGCCGGGGGTCTTGAGTCGTTTTCCACGACAGGGGCCGGGAAAACGACTCCTGACCCCAGGACCGTGCTCAGCTACGAGGTGACCCTGGCGCCGGATCCGGCCTCGGCTCGACTCGTCGTCAACGTCGCAGGTCCTGCAGTTTCGGCCGAGCGCCGGACCACGCGGGCGCTCGTGACGCTGAACGGGCGGCGGAGCCGGGGATCGGGAAACGAGCGCGCACAGCCTGGATCGGGGCCCCAGCGGATTGTCTCGCCGATGCCAGGCAAGATTGTCCGCGTGCTCGTCAAATCTGGAGAAGCCGTCCGCGCCCGTCAACCGCTCGTGGTCGTCGAAGCGATGAAGATGGAGAACGAGCTCCGCGCCCTCCGAGACGGTACGGTAGTGGAAATCTACGCACGAGAGGGGACCTCGGTCGACGCCGGCGTCCTGTTGGTCGTCGTCGGGTAGCGCCGGCAGCCCTTCGCGGTTCGACAGGCTCGCCGCTTCCTGAGCAGGCCGAATGGTCGAAAGGCGAGTCTTTGGAGATTGTGAGCAGATCGCGTACAACGCAGAGACTGCGGACGCGAAGAGAAGAAATGCCCAAGGAATTCTCAACGTGCGAGCTCTGCGTTCAAACGTTGGATTTTTTTACACGTTGTTTGGGCGGCGAACCGCGAACATAGGAGAAGGTGAGTCTGTTTTCACGCCTGCGCGGGCACAAGGCGCTTCGGTTCGGCAGCTTCACGCTGATGCTCGCGGCCGCGATTCTTGCCGCCGCAATCGTCGCGACGCTGACGATCGACCTGGGACCGCGCGTGCGCACGTACGCCGAGGAGATCGGCTCGAGGCAGTTGAAGCGGCCGATTCACATCAACCGGCTGGAGATTCACCTCCTCCGCGGACGCGTCGTCGTCGACGACTTCTCGATCGACGGATTGAAACCGACCGATCGTCCGTTCTTCACCGCCAAGCACCTGTCGGTCTCGCTCGATTGGTCCACCGTCTTCTCGAAGGAGATCACCATCTCATCGGTCGAGATGACCGACTGGCAGATGCTGGTGGAGAAGTGGGAGGATCTCCATAACTTCCCCAAGTTCACGAGCGACGAGGAACCGAAGGGCCCCCAGCGGTTCACGACGACGCTCCGGTATTTGAGGGCGTGGCGAGGGCAGTTCGCCTACGAGGACCACGAGTCGCCGTGGAGCATCGTCGCGCCCAACCTCGACATCAACATCAGCCATGTGCCCGAGTACCGCGGTACCGCGGTATTCAGCCACGGCACCGTGATGATCCAGGACCACGTGCCGTTCTGGGCCAACATGAAGGCGAGCTTCGTCATCGACGGCCCGCATGTGCGCCTGGATCGCATCGATCTGGATTCTGACGGCGCCAAAACCCTGGCGAGCGGCGATGTGGATTTCGCCCACTGGCCGGAGCAGACCTACCACGTGAAGTCGCGCGTGAAGTTCCAGCGCATGCGCGAGCTCTTTTTCACCGACGAGACCTTCGATGTCTTCGGCGACGGCGACTTCACCGGCACGTTTCATCTCTTCAAAGGCGGCCGCGACCTCAGCGGTACGTTTGCGAGCGAAATGGCCGGCGTCAACGAGTACCGGTTTCCCGCTCTGTATGGGTCTTTGCGCTGGACGCCGGCCGCCTTCGACGTCTGGAACGCGGGCTCGCGGTTCTACGCGGGCGACGCGCGGTTCACGTATTCGATTAAGCCGCTCGGGCGGAAGGTGCGTCCCACCTCACGATTCGAGACGGCCTACACGGACGTCGACATCGCCGCCTTCGGCGATTTCCAGCGGCTGGCAGGCCTGCGCTTCGCCGGCGCGGCGTCGGGCCGCAACCTGCTGGAATGGCCGCTCGGACGATTTGTCGAATGTCGAGGCGAGGGGCAGATCGCCGTGACGCCGCCGCCCGATGTCGCGCCCATGACGGCGTCGCTCGAGGCGGCGCGCGCGGCCGACGCCGATCACGCGCGCCACGAGTGGGGACCGTTTGCGCCCCTCCCGCTTCCCTCTCATCTGCCGATCGCAGGGGAGGTGACGTACCGATTCGATCCCGAGCGACTGGAGATCGATCCGAGTCACTTTGCGACCGAGAGAACCCACGTCACGTTCCAGGGCTCTACGGAGTGGGGCGATCGCTCACGTTTCGCGTTTCACGTTACGAGCAGCGATTGGCAGGAAAGCGATCAGGTTCTTGCCGGAATTCTCACTGACTTCGGATCGCCGACCGGCCCGGTCGCGTTCGGCGGGCGAGGAGAGTTCGACGGAGTGATGACCGGGCCCTTCAGGCGTCCACGCGTCGAAGGCCGCTTCAGCGGCGAGGATCTGCGCGCGTGGGACACGCTCTGGGGCTCGGGCGCCGCCCGCATCGTCGTGGAGAATGGCTACGTCAACGTCGCCGACGGCATCGTCCGGCTCAACGATGGAGAGATTCACGCTGACGGGCTGTTCTCCCTCGGTTACCCGCGAGACGACGGCGGCGAGGAGATCAACGCGCGCTTCCGCGTGGTGAGGCGCGACGTCGACAGCCTCCGGCATGCGTTCCAGCTGGATCAATATCCGGTGTCAGGTCTGCTGTCCGGCGAGTTTCATTTGACCGGCGACTACCAGCGGCCGATCGGGTTCGGCGGGATGACGATTGACGGCGGCGTCGCCTACGGCGAGCCGTTTCGAAACGCCCAGGCCTCGCTGCGGTTCGACGGCTCCGGCGTGCGTTTGGATGGCGTGACGATCGACAAGGGCGGCGGTGCGATGACGGGCGCGGCATTCGTTGGATGGGATTCGACCTATTCGTTCAACGCCGACGGGCGGCGGCTTCCGATCGAGCAGATCGCGGCGTTCAAGTATCCGCGCGCCCCACTCTCGGGGCTCGTCGAATTTTCCGCCGGCGGGAGCGGGACGTTCGAGCAACCGCGCTACGACGTGAAGTTCCGCGTCGACGATCTGTTCGTCGCCGAAGAAGGCGTCGGCCAGGTCACCGGCACGCTCGCTCTCCGCGGCAAGGAATTGAGCGGCGAGATCAACGCAGCCTCGCCGCGTCTCGCGCTCACCGGCACGGGCCGCATCGCGCTGACGCCGAAGGCCGAATCCGAGATTGCCTTCCGGTTCCACGACAGCTCGCTCGATCCCTACGTGCGCCTGTTCGTGCCGCGTCTCTCGCCGTACACGACCGCCGTCGCGAGTGGATCGATCCACATCGTGGGCGAGCTTGCCGACGTCGATCGTTTGGCGGTCGACGGCACGGTCGACACTCTGGATATGCGGCTGCTCGACTACGGGCTGAAGAACGCGTCGCCGATTCGGCTGTCGCTCGATCGGAATCAGGTGACGCTGCAAGAATTGGAGCTGGTCGGCGAAGACACGCGGCTGCGGGTGTCTGGCGTCGTCGGGTTGCGCGATCAGCGCATCGCGCTCCGGGCGAACGGCGACGCGAATCTGGGTATTCTTCAGGGATTCTTCCGCGACGTGCGAGGATCGGGCCGCGCCGAGCTTGCGGCCGCGATCGACGGCCCGCTGTTAGAGCCGCTGTTTTCCGGGAGCGCGACGATAACCGACGGCCGCATCCGTCACCTCTCGCTTCCCAACTCGCTCGAGGCCATCAACGGCGTCATCCGGTTCGACGCCCGGGGCATTCAGCTCGACGATGTGTTGGCGACGATGGGGGGCGGGCGTGTGCAGTTTGGCGGCCGCATCGGGTTCAAGGGATACGCGCCCGGCGAGTTGAACGTCACCTTGCGCGGCGAAGACATGCACCTCCGGTATCCCGAGGGCATCCGGTCGACGGTCGACGCCGATCTCGGCGTGCGCGGGAACTTCATGACGCCCACGC
>QHWL01000248.1 GCA_003222555.1 Acidobacteriota bacterium
CACGCGATCGAGTGCCGGATCTATGCCGAAGATCCGGACAACAACTTTCTTCCGTCGCCCGGGCGCCTCCTGCACCTTCGGCCACCTGCCGGTCCTGGAATCCGAGACGACAGCGGCGCCACAGCCGGCCTCGACGTGCCGATTTTCTACGACCCGTTGATCTCCAAGCTCATCGCGTGGGCCGAGGATCGACCGCAGGCGATCGCGCGTATGCGACGCGCGCTGGGCGAGTACGTCGTGACCGGTATCAGGACCACCGTCCCGTTACTTACGTGGCTGTTCGCGCAGACGGAGTTCATCGAGGGCAAGTTCCACACGACGTATCTGGACGAACTGCTCAAGGCGCGCAGCGGCCGTCCCTTCGTCGAGGTGACGCCC
>QHWL01000250.1:0-491 GCA_003222555.1 Acidobacteriota bacterium
TTTTCGCCTCGGGCAAGAGCGGAATCGTCTCCCCAGGAGCGAGGCCCTGCGCAAGGTCACCGGTCGGGCCGCCGCCAAACCAGACTCCTGATAAATCCGGCGTGCCATCTGGTAGCCTCGGCATGGGGCCCTTGGGCACGACAGGTCGGCGGTTCGAGCCCCCGCCGGCCGGAGAAGTGGGATCTGCCGGAGGGTTCCCGTCACGCGGAAGAGGAGCTTGCGATTCGACCAACAGCGGCAAGCTCAGCCCCAGCATCAGGGAGAGCAGGAAACGCTTTCTCACCTTGAGCCTCCTCTTCTTCTATCGGGTTCTGTCGGGCGGGACAGCGTCGCCACCCGTAGTCCTGGCAAACACCTTGCGGCCGCTCGCGAGCGTGAGTTCTCGTGCATTGGCCATCTTGGAACCGTCCCTTGCCGCGGACCCTTGCACAGTGACCTCATCGCCCACGTTGAGCGCCCTTCTCGTCCAGCCGTTCCGCTGCAGCGCGTTC
>QHWL01000250.1:584-10565 GCA_003222555.1 Acidobacteriota bacterium
CACCGTGCCTTTCAGCGTGACGGGATTGTTGGCGTCATACTCCGCGGCAAACGAATGATGGGCGAGAACCGGCATTGTCGAAACCAGGAGTCCGGCAACCGCCACCAACAAGGCGAGCTGGGCTTTCATCGGCACCTCCAGAAGTCATTTCACATAATGTTGAGCGTCTCTTTCGTTCTCCGCGCAGATGAACTCGATTAATTCGGTGTCGGGCATCAGGCGCTGCTTGATGGTGACGGTCCAGGGTTTCGTGTACGCTTTCGGGTCGTCGACCGTGACGCCGATTTCCAGATTCCCATAATTCACGCGGCGGAACCGCTCGGTCACTTTCGCCGCCTCGGTAAACGGGCTGCCCTGCACGTCGAGCCAGCCGCCGTCCCTCAAACCGCTCGTCTCCACGACCAGCGTGTCGCCATCCCATTTTCCAATCGAATAGCCGTACCACCACGGCTGCGGATCGTTGCTGGGCAAAGAACGGCCGTCGAGGAAGATCTGGCGAAGCCCGGAGTTGGCCTCCCACATGACGATGATGAGGCCAGGGGTTTGTACAATCTTTCTCGGTCCCGGGTGGTTGTGGAGCTGCATGAAACCGAGTGGAAGGCAGTGCGCGTCGGGATTGTCTTTTTGATTGTCCGCCATGCGCTGCCTTCGAAGCTCCGCGGCCCACGGTTGGAACGGCAACGGTTCCTTCATTCCAAAACCGATGTCCCAGAATTGGTTCTGGATATTGGGAATCGTGCCATCGCGAAGCGGCGTCCCTCCAGCTCCACCAATGCCAACATCGACCCGCGGTGTCTGCCGAACCACCTCCCAGATGCCGGACAGATCCGGTTTGCCGTCGGCAGCTCGCGGCGCCGGCGCGCTCACGTTCGGCCGCCCGTCGGGGGTTCGCGGAACTCCTGGCGTCGGATATGGTGGCCACTGCGCCGAGATCGAAGGCCCGATGGTGGCGCCAATCGCAGTCGCCGCCAGCGCGTAGAGGAGCGTCTTCATGACAGGCTCAGCTGACTAAAGCCAGGATTTCCATTCTGACCGCTGACGATCGGCAGAATGCTACACCGGCACACGCCGGCCGCGGCAACATTCTTCTCACGACCCCCGTGCGTCAGAGCAGCTCGACCGTCAAGCCCGAGCTTATTCCCATTTGTCGGGCTGCATTCTCCGTGTAGCGGGAGCCAGAGGGCAACCTTGCGTTAGGCCCCGCCCTTCTGCGGGTCCTGCTTAAGGTCGTAAGCGGCGCCTCTTTTCGACACCTCGAACTCCCTGGATTTTCCCCGCGGAATGCTCAAGGAATGCCAATTCGCGCCAGCGTAGTGTTTGGCCAGAAGGACGATCTGGCCGACGTGGGCCGCGTAATGGCTCATCTGGCGATTGATCGCTTCGACCACGGAATGGGGCTCGTCTCGTATCCGGATGGTCTTTCCGAGATCCTCAGGCGTGAGGGACGCCACGGCGTGAAAGGCGTGGTTCCAGCCTTCTTCCCACATCGCGAGGATCGCCGCGCGCGAATTGCCGGGCTCCACGACAAACTCGCGGTCTCGATCGCGGTTGGGCTTCTCCCCGTCTGAAGTGAGAAAGTCCGTCCAGCGCGACCGCATGTTTCCGGCGATGTGCTTCATGATGACCGCAATGCTGTTCGCCTCCGGATCCAGGACCGCGAAGAGCTGTTTGTCGTCAATCTGGCTGATGGCCCTGTCGGCTTGGCCCTTCAACTTCCGCAGCTGAAGAAGAGAGTCCTCGAGGTAGTGCCGCTCGATCATCTGCGTCCTCCCGGCGCTTTATCACGAAGTCACTTCGCTCCATTTCGACTTTCATTTCTTCAGTGTCGCGCCCGTCAACTGCGCGAGCGCGGCCAGAGATGTCTGCGCCGCGTTCAGACCGAGGCGGAAGTCTTTGTCACTGAATGTGGCGTACACGTCGGTCGGCTGATGCCAGTGCGGATCCCAGCCGTTGCCGATTTGCGTCCCTCGTTCGTTTTCCCGAAGGCTGATGGCCGGCGCCACATCCTGGAACGGCGTGGAGTCGGTATTGGTCATGTGGCTGGTGACCGTCGCCGGATACTCGGTGGCGTATTTCTCGTTGGCGACCTGGAAGACCCACGCCAGCGCCTGGGACTGCATCGCAAACCTCGAGTTCACCTGGTATTCGATGTTGACGTCCGCTTCGGGCCGCTGCTCCTTGCTCACCGTGCCATCGTCGCGCGGCATGCCGTGGTCGAAGAGCATCATGTCGTGCTGAATCATGCCCAGCCACTTCGGTTCGGGGTACTTGCCCGATCCGGGAGGATCCTCCTTGCCCTGCAGCGCCTGTCGCTGAGCGACGTAGCTGCGGCTGCCGTCGAGACCGGTTTCCTCGTTGTTCCAGAGGACGAATCGAATGGACCGCTGCGTCTGGACATCAGGACTACTTAAGACGCGCGCCAACTCCATCACAAGCGCCGTACCCGACCCGTCATCGTTGGCGGCCTCTCCCCAGCCATGCCCGTCCATGTGGGCGCCGACGATGTACATCTCGTCGGGACGCGTCGTGCCGATCTTGGTGCAGTGCACCTCGTCGCGCGGCCCCGGCGTCATTGGCTGCGAGTTGAGCTCTCGAAGCCGGATATCCGGCTGCGCGTTGGGATCGGTGTTCACGCCGGTCCGCGTACGAATGCCCCGCGGCCGGCCGCCGCCGACGGCGAGCGGCGTACTCGGTCCACCGCCCGCGTTGCCCCGTTGCCCGGCAGCACCGCCGGCGCCGCGCCCCTGAGCGGGTGCCGGCTGGTACTCGTACTTGAGGCGCCCGGTGTCCGCGCAGCCATAGCTTTTGAGCTGCGATTCGATCCAGTCGACCGCGGCCCGATTGCGGTCCGTCCCCTGCCTGCGATCCCCGAATCGGGTCAACCCTTTGATCGTGGCTTTGTATCTCTCGAAATCAAGTCGTCCGACCAGCGCCCTCCTAGCGTCGTCGGCCGGGTCAGTCCGCTCCGGGGAAGATGGTGCTCCGGCCCGCTGGACGAAGGCGGGCGTGCCGAGCGCGATGATCAGACTGCACGTCGAGACGATCAATACCTTCCAGGGCATGTCCTTCCTCCGCGAACCCGGTAGCGATGCCTACTTGAAGATAGACTTGGCGATCATCGCGTGCACGCCTTTCGTTTGATCCACGGCCTGCGTCACATGCAGATCGGCCGCCAATGAGCACAACGTGTACGCATCGTCTCGTGACAGCCCTTTCTCGGCGACCAGAAACTCGACCATCGCGCGGGTGGCGAGTCGCGTGGCTTCATCGAGATCCTCGTGGAGTCCCATGCTGATGTAATGTGTCGGGGTCTCGGCGCGGGGCCAGCGCAGCCGCTGACCTTTGCGAACGCGCACCTCGAATGTCCCCCGGAGCGACGTCTCCAGCGCTGTCCCGGTCACTTCGCCGTCGCCCTGCATGCCGTGCCCGTCGCCGATCGACAGCAGGGCCCCTCGCACGTGCACCGGCAAATACAACGTGGACCCGGCCACGAGATCTTTGTTGTCCAGATTGCCGCCGTGCCAGCCGGGCGGGCGGCTCGAGATTCGTCCGAGAAGCGGAGGGGGCGCGACCCCGATCGAGCCGAAGAATGGCGCAAACTTCAGCGACACTCCGGGCCGGAACTCGACGCGGTCGGCGCCGGGCTGCCAGCGCAGCAGCAGGAAATGTGCATACGGAAAGTCATCGGGGATGACGCCGCCGCCGGGATTGAACGCGATGACGCCAAACGGGTGTAGGAACTCGATAGCGAGGATCCGTACTTCCAGCGCGTCTCCAGGCTCCGCGCCCTCGACGAAGATGGGCCCGGTCATCGGATGTGCGCCAGGGCCGCGCTCGGTGACCCGGAGCTCGACGGCTTTCAGCGATTCCGGAATCTCAGACTCCCTCGCCCCCGCCAATCTCAGTCGCTGGAGTCCGCCCGCGACCATCGTCTCGACTCGGACACGATCGCCCGGGGCGATCTGCAGCGCGGGCGGCACACGCGAATCGTAGTAGCCCCAATGCACGTGCTCGGGCGTCAGCGCGAGCTCGTGCGTGCGGGGCTGCTGTGTCCACGTGGTCTGCGTCGTCGCCAGCAAGACGAGACCGACCGACAAGGCTCTGCGCATGATGACGCTCCTATCGCAAGTAGTCCAGAACGGCCCGTAGCACGGAGGCCTCCGAGTTTTGTGAGCTCCGCTGCCACGTCGGCTCAGCGGCCGCGTGAGAGGCCGCCCGCTGCAACCGTGTCAGGCGGAACAGGACGCCGATAGTGTCTCAATCCTTGGGACACGGCTTCGGCCCAGCCCCGAGATTCGGCGAGCGTCGACACGGGGACTGGTGGATCTGGATTCAATCGTTCCGGCTGCAAAGCGATTTGGTACCATGCCACATCGTGCCAAACACCGTGCTTGTAACCGACACCCAGGTAAACACCCACCAACGTGAAGCCAATGGCTTCGTGGAGACCGGTGCTCGCGCTGTTGGGGAGCGTGATGCCAGCATAGGCCTTGAAGCAGCCTTGCAGCCGTAGCAGTTGACATAACGCTGTGTAAAGCGCGCGGCCGACGCCGCAACGGCGATGAATCGGACTGACGTACACAGCGGTATCGGCCGACCAACCGTAGGCGGCGCGCTCGCGATGGCGGGTTGCATAGGCGTACCCGGCCACAACTCCGTTATCGTCCAGAACCAGCCACGGAAACTGGGCCGTGATTGTTCGGATGCGGTTTGCGATCTCCTCCGTTGACGGGGGAACATACTCGAAAGAAACCGCTGTTGATTCGCAGAACGGACCATAGATCCCGGCGACCGCAGCTGCATCGTCTTTGACAGCAAGCCGAATCGCGGGTGTCATGTGTGTTGTCCGCCTTCGCGCTTGGACCTGAGCCGCATCGCGCGACCGTAACCTCAAAGCTCCAGATGTTAGCCCGCTCAACCGATACACATCAATAGGGGTCTTCGATAGAAAATGCTAACGCCGATGAGGACACCGGCTGTTGTGCGGACCATCAGAAGGCCCGCGTTCACGAGAAGGCTCGCTTTCTCAATGAATCATCAGCCGCCAGCGCGGAAGCTGGGACGCGGCGTCGACGGGCGAGAATGGTTGCCGCTGCCATGTCCGCGGTGACGTTGGTCAGGGTCTTGAAGACGTCCGGAAACAGGTCAAGCGCGATCAGAATTCCGATTCCTTCGACCGGAAGGCCGAGACTCGCGTACAGGGGCGCCACCAGCACGAGACTCCCATTAGGAATCCCCGGAGAACTGAAACTTAGGATCACCGAGACGATCCCGATCAGGACAATCTTCTGCGGGGCCAGAGCGACTCCATACAGCTTCGCAATGAACAGCGCACCCGCGATCCATGAGAGAGGCGCACTGAACTTGAACGTGGAGACCGCCAGCGGCAGCACGAAACCGGCTATCTCGGACGGGAGTCGGAGCCCATTCTCCGCACCTTCGATGAGCGCCGGGAGCGAAGCCAGCGAAGAACGAGAGCTGACGGCCACGGCCTGCGCGGGAAAAGCCGCAAGTGCGAACCGCCGGAGGGGCACGCCGCCGGCGAGCACCGCCACCGGGTACAGAGCAATCACTTGGACGAAGAGAAGGGCGCAAATCAGCAGTACGAAGTACCCGAATGCCCCTAAGGCCGAGGCGCCCATGCGCGCCGCGAGCGCGAGGGTGAGCGCAAAGACGCCGATCGGAGCGAGTGCAATAATCCATCGCACCAGGATCAGCATCGTCTCGCTGACCGCCTGGAAGAAACGCACCAGCAATTGCCGCAGCTCGGGCGCCGCACGTGTACTGGCGAGCGCGAACAGGAGCGAAAAGATCACGAGCGGCAGCATGGCCCCGTCAGCCGCCGCACGAATCGGATTGGTCGGCACAAGCTCAACGAGCCATTCGCCGAAGGTGGGAAGCTGGCTCACCGCTTCGGTGGCACCGGTCGCCGCGGTGCGAGCACTGTCGACGAGTGGTGCAGTCGTCGCAGCATTGATCGGCAGCCATGCAAAGAGTGGGGGCAAGATCAGCGCGGCAAAGATCGCCGAGCCAACGAGTAGGACCAGGAAAATGAGTAGAGCACTGCCGCCAATGCGCCCGATGGCATTGAGATCGGCGACAGAAGCAACGCTTACGATAAGCAGGGAGACTACGAGCGGAATTACCGTCATCCGAACAGCGTTCACCCAAAGAGTGCCCACGGATCCGCCAAGGTCGGCAAACGCCGAAAGTGGCGGACTGCTGGAGGCAGAGATCGCGAGCCCACCGGCCAGACCAGCTGCGAGAGAGACGAGAACACGGCTGGTAAGCGACATCCCGCCACCCCCGCAAGTCGTATCAACGACCGGCGCTGAGCCGTGGCGCCCGTGCGCTAATGCCCCCGGGCGTTGGCCTCAGCGCCTGTTCGCCGGCAGCACCCCGGCACCATCAAATCATTCAGACGGCTCATTCTCGCGCCAGCCGCCGCCGGGTGCAAATGTGCAAATGCTGGTTCGCTTCAGGATGATTCCATGCCAAACAACAAGATCACTTTCGACACCGTGCGAAGAATCGCACTCGCGTTGCCCCATGTGGAAGAGGGCACGATATACGGGCCATGCACACCTCGCACGGAAGCGCCTCGCGTCTTCGGCGACCGTAATGCCGCGCGTGGTGCAGGGGGCTCAGTGATGAATGTAGAATGTAAAGAGCATTCTGCATTCTGCGCGAATCATTCTCGCCCTCAGTTCCATGACCGAGTACAAGCCGCAGCAACTGGACAAGAAATGGCAGCGCGCGTGGACCTCCTCGCGCGCCTTCGAGGTCGACCTCGACGCGAGCCTGCCGAAGTTCTATTGCCTGGAGATGTTCGCGTATCCGTCCGGCTACGCGCACGTCGGACACGTCCGCAACTACATCATCGGCGACATCATGGCGCGGATGAAGCGGATGCGCGGCTACAACGTGCTGCACCCCTTCGGCTGGGACGCCTTCGGCCTGCCGGCAGAGAACGCCGCGATCAAAACCGGCACGCACCCGGAGAAATCGACGCTCGACAACATCGCGCACATGAAAGGGCAGCTGCAGCGGCTGGGCATCAGCTACGCGTGGGAGCGCGAGATTGCCACCTGTCTGCCCGAGTACTACAAGTTCAATCAGTGGATCTTTCTGAAGATGTTCGAGCGTGGCCTTGCGTACCGCAAGCGCTCGACCGTCAACTGGTGTCCGAGCTGCCAGACCGTGCTGGCCAACGAGCAGGTCGTCGACGGGGCGTGCTGGCGATGCGGCACTACCGTGGTCGCCCGCGATCTGGAGCAGTGGTTCTTCCGGATCACCGCGTATGCCGATCAACTGCTGAAGGGGCTCGACGCGCTCACCGAGTGGCCCGAGAAGGTCGTCTTGATGCAGCGCAACTGGATCGGACGCTCGGAGGGCGCGCGCCTCAAGTTCCCGGTCGTGGACCCGAAAGGGGCCGCGCCGGTTCACGGCGACAGCATCGAAATCTTCACGACGCGCATCGACACCATTTACGGCGCAACGTTTGTATTGCTGGCGCCCGAGCACTCGATCGTCGATCGGTTCGTGAACGAGAGCCCCGATCCGAAAAGGCTTCGCGACCGGGTGGCCACGTTCCGCGCGCTCGACCGCGAGGCCAGAATGACCGGTGCCCTCGACAAGGAAGGCTTCGACACCGGCCGCACGGCCATCAACCCGTTCACCGGTCAGGAAGTGCCGATCTGGATCGCGAATTTCGTGCTGGCCGAGTACGGCACCGGCGCCATCATGGCGGTGCCGGCCCACGATCAGCGCGACTTCGAGTTCGCCCGCAAATACAACCTGCCGATTCGAATTGTCGTGCGATCGGAGGTCCACCAGACAACGAATGAAAGCGTCCCGGCAGTGGAAATGACCGAGGCGTCCACCAATTACGGACGGCTCGTCGACTCGGGGGAGTACTCGGGCCAGGAGGCCCCGGCCGTCATTGCGCGGATGACGGCCGACGCCGAGAAGCGCGGCATCGGTACTGGCGAAGTGCAGTACCGCCTCAAAGATTGGGGCATCTCGCGTCAGCGCTACTGGGGCACGCCCATCCCCATCGTCTACTGCGACAGAGACGGCGTCGTGGGCGTCCCGTACGAGCAACTGCCGGTCGAGCTGCCGAACGTGACCACGTTTACCGGACGAGGCGATTCGCCGCTGGCTCAAGTGCCGGAGTTCGTCAACGTGAAGTGCCCGAAATGTGGCGGTCCTGCGCGCCGCGAGACCGACACGATGGATACGTTCGTCGATTCGTCGTGGTATTTCCTGCGCTTCTGCGATCCGAAGAACCGCGAGCTCCCGTTCGGCCCGGCCGCGGCGGCCTACTGGATGCCGGTGGACTTCTACAGTGGCGGCGTCGAGCATGCGATTCTGCACCTGTTGTACTCGCGGTTCTTCACGCGCGTCCTGCGGGACGTCGGTCTGGTCGACTTCGACGAGCCGTTCAAGCGGCTGCTCACGCAGGGGATGGTGCTGAAAAACGGCGCCGTCATGTCGAAGTCCAAAGGCAATGTCGTCGATCCCGACGACATGCTGGCGAAGTACGGCGCCGATGCGCTCCGTCTCTATGTCATGTTCGTCGCGCCGCCGGAGAAAGAGGTCGAGTGGAACGACTCCGGCCTGGAAGGGAGCTTCCGCTTCCTGGTGCGCGTCTGGCGCATCGTCGATCACTGGGCCCTGACGATCGGCGGCGAAGGGATGCCGCCATGCAGCGGCGACTGCACGGACACCGAACGCGCGCTGCGGCGCAAGACGCACGACACAATCCGGCGGGTGACCGCCGATATCGAGGAACGGATGCACCTCAATACGGCGGTGTCGTCGCTGATGGAGCTGGTCAACGAGCTCTACGCATTCAGCGAGTCGACGGCGCATGGCGCGCCGGCTCGCGGTGAGCCGCGCGTCGGCCGCGTCGAGCGACGGCAGACGATCGCTGCGGTGCGCGAAGCGCTTGACGCGCTTGTGCTCATGATCTCGCCTTTCGCGCCGCACATGGCAGAGGAGCTGTGGCACATGCTCGGCCACGCCGAGAGTCTCGCCAAAGGGCGCTGGCCGGCGTTCGACCCGGAGGTCGCCAAGGCGGACGAAGTCGTGGTGCCGGTCCAGATCAATGGAAAAGTTCGCGCACGATTGACGGCGCGCGCCGGTGCGTCCGACGACGAGCTGCGCGAGGCGGCGCTCGCCGATCCAGTCGTGCGACAGCACACGGCGGGAAAGACGATTCTCAAAATGGTGATCGCAAAGGGGACGCTCGTCTCATTGGTGGTGCAATGATCAAAAGCCATGTTCTTGGTGTCCTTTGTACCCTTGGTGCTCTTTGTGCCGTAGGGTGTGGCTATTCCCTGGCGGGCCGCGGGTCGTTTCTGCCCGCGTACATCAAAACGATCGGGATCCCGACATTCGCGAACCGCACGACCGTCTTCAATCTCGAAACGACCCTCACGCAGAAAGTCCGCAGCGAGTTCATCGGCCGCGGCAAGTACCAGATTCTTCCACAGGCGGACGGCGTGGATGCGCTGCTCACCGGAGAAGTGGTTGCCGTGTCCATTGCGCCGGCCAGCTTCAACACACAACAGCTGGCGTCACGCTACGCGATTACGATGACGGCGAGGATCGAGCTGCGCGACACTCGCGCGAACGCCGTGTTGTGGGAGAATCCCAGCCTCGTCTTCCGTCAGGAATACGAAGCGACGAGCGGGACGAGCGCAGTCGATCCGGCCGCGTTCTTCGGCCAGGATGCCAACGCGCTGGATCGGCTCGGCACCGACTTCGCGCGCACGATCGTCAGCACGATCCTCGAGGCCTTTTAGTGCTTTCTGACAAAGGGGGTTGGCTTCGGCGCCTTTTCGCACCACGAAAGCCACGGAGAGTCTTTACCCTAAAATACGCGGATAACCAGTGACGTGTGTACGGTTGTTGCTCGTGGCGGCCCTGTCAACGATGTCAACGATGTCAACGATGTCAACGATGTCAACGATGTCA
>QHWL01000250.1:10608-13581 GCA_003222555.1 Acidobacteriota bacterium
CGGAGGCGGGAACCAGCGAAACGCTCGCCCGCGACCGTGCGGCGCGTATTTCTGGCCTCAGGTACGACGTCGCGTTCTCTGTCCCCACCGATCATGAGGCGCCGATCACCGGTCGCGAAACGATCACGTTCGATCTCGCCAGCGCGTCGATGCCGCTCGTCGTCGATTTCGACCCGCATCGGGCGAACGCGGTCCATGCGATCGCCGTCAACGGCGCCTCCGCGCAGGCGCGCGCCGTGAACGGCCATCTGGTGTTTCCGACATCGGTCCTGCGGCGGGGAGAGAACCGGATCACGATGGCGTTCGACGCGGGAGACGTGCCGCTCAACCGCAGCGACGATGTCCTGTACACGATCTTCGTGCCGGCTCGGGCGCACGAAGCGTTCCCCTGCTTCGATCAGCCGGACCTCAAGGCCAGGTGGACCCTGTCTCTCGAGGTGCCCGGGGCCGTCAGCAACCAAGAGGCGAGCGTCCGCGAGGGGCACGATGGACGGACTCGGATTGGTTTCGCCGAAACGCAGCCCATCTCCCCGTACCTGTTCGCCTTCGCGGCCGGCAGGTTCTCGGTCGAGCGCGCGGAGCGCCGCGGTCGCGAGCTCCGCATGTTTCACCGCGAGAACGACGCGGAGAAGATCGCGCGCAACCGCGACGCCATCTTCGATTTGCACGCCGCCGGACTCGACTGGATGGAGCAGTACACCGGCATCCCGTACCCGTTCGGCAAGTTCGACGTCGTGATGATTCCGGCGTTCCAGTTCGGCGGGATGGAGCATCCCGGGGCCATCTTCTACAACGCGAACGGCCTGCTCCTCGATGGATCGGCCACTCAGACGCAAATCCTCGACCGCGCCAGCGCGATTTCACACGAGACCGCCCACATGTGGTTCGGCGATCTCGTCACGATGCGCTGGTTCGACGATGTCTGGATGAAAGAAGTGTTCGCGAATTTCATGGCGGCGAAGATCGTCAACCCGTCGTTTCCGGCGGTCAACCACGATCTGCGGTTCCTGCTCGACAATTACCCCGCCGCCTACGCCGTCGATCGCACGGCCGGCACCAACGCGATCCGGCAGCCGCTCGCCAACCTCAGCGAGGCGGGGACACTGTACGGCGCCATCATCTATCAAAAGGCGCCGATCGTGATGCGGCAGCTCGAGCTGCTCGTCGGCCCCGACTCGTTGCGGGACGGTCTGCGCGAGTACCTGCGAGGGCACGCGTACGCCAACGCCTCATGGTCCGATCTCATCGAGTTGCTCGACAGCCGCACGCCGGAGGATCTGGCTGCGTGGAGCCGTGCGTGGGTGGAAGAAGAGGGCCGCGTCATCATCACGACAGATCTGAGGATCGAAAACGGTCGAATCGTGCGCCTCGCCTTCACTCAACGCGATCCCTATCCGCGTCGCGGCCTGCGATGGGGCCAACAGATGCAGATCGCCCTTGGGTACGAAAACGGCGTACGCCTGCTGCCGACGCGCTTGAATGCGCTCGGTGTAGACGTTGCCGAAGCGCAGGGTTTGGATGCTCCACGTTTCGTGTTGCCCAACGGCGGGGGCCTCGCGTATGGCGACTTTCGTCTCGACCCGCGAAGCCGCGAGTGGCTTGTGCACAATTTGCCGGCCATCGCCGATCCGCTGACCCGAGCGAGCGCGTGGGTCGCGTTGTGGGACGCAATGCTCGACGGCGACGTGCGTGCCGCAGACCTGATCGAGCTCGCGCTGCGGGCGCTGCCGCGCGAGACCGACGAGCTGCTCGCGCAGCGAATCCTCGGCTATCTCAATCAGGCCTACTGGCGGTTCTCACCCGCGAGCCGGCGGACCGCGCTGGCCGTGCGCGTCGAGACGGCCTTGCGGGCTGGACTGGAGGCCGCGGAGACGCCGAGCCTGAAGGGCGCGTACTTCGCTGCGCTTCGCGACGTTGCGCTCACCGGCCCGACGCTCGGATGGCTCCGGCGGGTCTGGCGTCAGGAGCAGAAGATCCCGGGTCTGACGCTGGCGGAAAACGACGACATTGCGCTGGCGCAGGAGCTCGCAGTTCGCGCGGTGCCGGGCTGGCAGGAGATCCTCCGACAGCAGATCGACCGAACGAAAAATCCCGACCGCAAAGCGCGACTGCAGTTCATCGTGCCAGCGCTATCGGACGATCCGGCCGAACGCGATCGATTCTTTGAATCGCTCAAAAATGCCGCGAACCGTCGCCGCGAACCGTGGGTGCTCGACGGCGTCGGCTATCTGCACCATCCCCTGCGCGCCGCCGCGTCGGAGAAATACCTGCGCTCGAGCCTCGAGCTGCTTCAGGAAATCCAGCGGACGGGCGACATCTTCTTTCCGAAACGCTGGATGGACGCGACGCTCAGCGGTCATCGGTCGGCCGCGGCAGCGCGGGTGGTGCGCTCGTTCGTCGATCGACTGCCCCGCGGTTATCCCGACCGGCTCCGCCGCGTCATCCTCTCGTCGGCAGACAATCTTTTCCGCGCCGCAAAAGCGTCGTAGTGCTTTCTCTGATGCGCTTTGCGCATCGTGACTTCGTGATGAACCGATGCCGTTAGCAACCCCCGCCGCAGTCCGCCAGCAGCTCAAGTCGGGCCGGGTTGATCCGATTTACCTTCTCCAGGGTGAAGACGACGTCGAGAAGTCGGCGCTCGCCGGCGAATTCGCCGCGCTCGTCGACGAGGGACTTCGCGCCTTCAACGTCGAGCGGATCCATGCTGGCGACCTGACAACGGCCGACAAGCTCGCCGACGGCGTCGCGTCGATCGTGGGCGCCGTCCGGACGTTGCCGATGATGTCGCCGCAGCGGGTCGTGATCGTCCTGCAAGCCGACACGCTCCTTGTTCCCAAACGTGAGAGTGAAGCGGCGACCCGCGCGCTCGATCAGCTGGAAACCATCATCAACCAGGCGGACCCGCGGACCACGCTCGTGCTCGTTGCCGGCTCGGTCGACAAGCGCAGCCGCATGTACAAGCTGCTGGTCAAG
>QHWL01000251.1:0-411 GCA_003222555.1 Acidobacteriota bacterium
GGGCACCTACGTATCGGTCGAACCGTTTCATCTGTTCCGCTACCTTGACGAGCAAGCGTTCCGGTTCAACGAGCGCGGCGGTTCTGATGCCTCCCGCTTCGCGCTCGCACTCAAGGGCATCATGGGCAAACGTCTCACCTATGCTGCACTCATCGGCTCGGAGTTGCCGCAAACGTGCTGAAAAAGCGTTCCCACAACTTAGCCGCGGTAAAAGATGTGCGCGCCGATGATCCAGACCATTCGATGGAACGCTTCACGGATGGTCTGAAGCGCGTTCTTGCTACGCGGAAACCAGAATTCCGTAAGAACAAGAAACCATCGATGGCGAACAAACGGACACGTTAGTCTCCGCCATCGCCCATAGAGCCAACCGCGGATGCGAAGGCCCTCATAAGGGTTCGCGTAGCCACG
>QHWL01000251.1:545-1272 GCA_003222555.1 Acidobacteriota bacterium
TTTCTGCGCTATCACGTAGCAATGTCTAGCCCCAAGGGCGCGGCCAGGAACAGGCTTTGCGACCTTGCCAACGTGAATTTCCAGTGTAAATTCGTGCATCTTCGCACGATGTTCGTATCGAGCACGATTAAAGAAGCACCGTAGCGTCCAAGGATCGAGTGGAAGTACAATCGTAGCCGTCATGCTTCGGCTCAGCGACGTTCAAGACAAGCTCGATAACGTGCGCAACCATGAACTGCCTATAGCTGATTTCAGGCGATGGATCATGGCGCACGGTTGGAACCTCGGCGATGAGGCCCTAAACGGCAGCGATGTGTACCAGCTGGTCCGACAAATACAATTGCGCTTCGCCGAATACGACCAAGACAACTGGACCGACTCGGAATTGGTCCAAGAACTCGAAAATCTCTCCCCGGCCAGACGTCTGAAAGTGTTGTTTTCGGCCATTACCAGCACCGCGCCAGTCACCGTGTCGCTTGACTTTGATCCAGAGCCAGAGCCAGAGCAGGAGAGGTATATCAAGACTTCTGTTTCTCGGAGGCCTCAGTGGTTTGCTCCGGTGCTGGCAGAACTCTGAACGGCACTGAGGTTAAGAATTCGCCGTCGAACGACACATCAAATCGCTTCTCGCCGAAGTTTTTCACGACACCGATCGCAACCTGCATGACAACGTTCACTGCACTGAGTGGACCCTCTTGGAACTCAATGGTTACGTGTCGCGGTTCTT
>QHWL01000251.1:1391-9099 GCA_003222555.1 Acidobacteriota bacterium
ATCGACGAACCGAACAAGCGTCATGACACCATCCGGCTCAGTGAGCACTTTCTCGCATAGGCAAGCCAGCGTCACCAATGGCTTGTTCTTTATGGTCATGACGACAGAGACTACTAGAAATGCAGCGGTCAGTCTAGTATATTGTTGCAGCTCTAGCCGGACCCGCAGGAGTGCCGGGACCTAGTCGAAATCGGCATGCGGTCTGAGAGCCGGAGGCAGCTGTAGCCCCAGCCACACCGGCGTCAGGTCGCAGGAATGCCTTCCTCCTCGGGATACGCGAGCATTCCGAATTCGGGAACGTCGAGACCTTCGAGCTCGACCTCTTTGCTCACCCGCATCGGGTGAACGGCGTTGACAAGCGAGAAGACCCCGTAGGTAAGGCCGAACGCGTACACCGCGCACAGCGTGGCCCCTCCGAGCTGGAGCAGGAACTGCGAGACATCGCCGTGGAGCAAGCCCGTGACGCCTTGCCCGGCTTTGCCGAGATACGTCGCTGCCCCGACGCCGTTCCACCCGGCGCCATACGCACCGTCGGCGAAGATCCCAACTGAAACCGCGCCAAACCAGCCGCAGTACCCGTGAACGGAAATGGCGCCGCAGGGATCGTCGACCTTGAGAACCCGTTCGTTGAAGAGGACCCCGGCGCACACTATTACGCCCGCCAGGATGCCGATGATGACCGCCGCGTTGGGCCCCACAAACGCGCACGGCGCGGTGATGGCCACAAGGCCGGCCAGCATGCCGTTGCACGCCATCGAGATGTCGGGTTTGCCGAAGGCGTAGTACCAAAACAGCATCGCCGTCGCAGACCCGGCCACGGCCGCGAGATTCGTGTTGACGGCGATCACGGAAATCCGCAGATCGGTCGCCCCCAGAGTGGACCCAGGGTTGAAGCCCATCCACCCGAAGAGGAGGATGAAGGTCCCTGTGACCACGAACACGATGTTGTGCGCGGGGAACGCGACCGGCTTGCCGTTCCGATCGTATTTGCCCAGCCGCGGACCGAGAATGACCGCGAGCGCCATGGCACAAAAGCCCCCCACCGCGTGGACGACGGTCGACCCGGCGAAATCCACGTAGCCGTGGCCGAGATGCATGGTCGACCCCAGCTGGGACATCCACCCGCCGCCCCACACCCAGCATCCGAAGATCGGGTAGATGATTGCGCCGACGAAGAGCTCGCAGAGGATGAACGCCGAGAACGTGATCCGCTCGCAGATAGCTCCGACGATGATGTACCCGGCTGTCTCCATGAAGACGACTTCGAAGAGCGTCAGGACATTGCTACCCGCGTCGTAGGCAGGACCGCTCAGGAAGAACCCCTTGCCGCCCAGAAAACCCCACTGGCCGCTGCCGATGAGGAATCCGTTGAGCGTCGGCGTGCCACCGATGTTGGCCGGCGCAGCATTCACCGCCACGGCGCCAAACTGGAAGGCGTAGCCGACCGCATAGTAGGCAAGAAACGCGAACACGTACGCCGCGAAGTTCAACATCATGAGGTGCGCGGCGTTTTTTCGGCGCACCAATCCGCAGGTGAGCAGGGCGAACCCGGCCTGCATGAACAACACGAGATACCCGGTATTGAGGGTCCATCCCGCGTTGGTGGCCACCCTCACATGACCGACCGAATCGGCCAGCTTCACGGCGAGAGGCTCTCTGGCCGCCTGGACCTGGTACTCGTCGAAGGACTTTTTTTTCGCGGCGTAGTCCGGATCCGCTGTGTCGGTCGGTTCGGGCACGACAAAAGGATTGCCGGCGGCGTCGACGGCCGTGGACTTATCCCCCGTCGCGATGCCCGCAGGATCAGGAGGCGTGTCAATTGCGGCACCCGAGGCGACCGCGGGACCGCTCAGCATACCTACAAAGAAGACTCCGGCGGCTGCCCAGGCCAGCCAAGGCCGCGAGCGGCTGACAAAAAATTCGCGCATGTTCTGGATCCTCCACACGTTCCGAGAATGTGTCTCCGCGGCCGGCCACCCGATCGGGAGCGGGACGGTCTCGACCTCGCGCCCCGGTTTGCACGCGGACCATATCGCGACCGACTCTCTCGGCGCAAGATGAGCGGCGCACAGGCTGCCGGAACTGAAATTTCAGCCTACGCTAGAGACAAATATGTGAGTAAACAATCTCTTTATGACAAAAATGTCCTAGGCATCCGCCGGCTTGTAACGAACTATCACCAATGTCCAGGTAGCCTTCCACCTGCGATCTGCGCTTGCGGCCCCCAAACGGTTGCACCGCGTCCGCGCCGATCCATAGAGATCGGGCCGCAGCCTCCGAAAGTGACAAAAACGTTTTATATTAAAGATGTAACGACATTTATGTTGCTTAAGAGCTCTCCGCAAAAGCGGCCCCACGCACGAAAAGGCGAAGCTCCTAGCAGATCTTCGGCGGTTCTTCGTGACGACGCGTTGGCGTCGCTCTTGCTTCGCCTCGGACGACTTACCAACCTCGCAGTTTGTTCCGAAGCTCGCTTGATTGGAGGGCGGTCGAAGGGGACGAATTCGACGGAAGGGTTGGCGATGCTCGTGTTTCTTGCGGCGCCTGGAGGCGGTGTCGTCGGTAGATGGCAACTTTTCTGTGGCTTCTGTTTTCCTGGTCGGGCTCGCGGCCTCGGTTGCGGTCTTTCTGAACGCGCAGGCTTGGGAACACGCGGAGCCATAACCATCAAGGCAGAGGAGGAAACGATGGGACTTGTGGGACTCGCGGTCACGTTTTTCGGTTTTTTGGTGGCGGCGGGCAGCGTCGGCCTCAGCTCCAGCACCGGCGCACGCCTGGTTCTCGTGGTGGTGGGGATTGCGATCAGCCTGTTCGGCATTATGGGCCTGATCAACCCCGCCTATCAGAAGGACGCAAACTGGAATAAGTAAGCAGATGGCCATTCACATCACGAACATGGAATGGAGAGGATGACGAACATGAAGAAGGTGTTGTTAGCCTGTGCGATGGTCTGGTCGATCGCACTTCTGGGAAGCGCGCGCGCGCAGACGCCCGCGGCGCAAGAGCCTCCGGCGGCCGCAGCGCCCGCTGCCGCTCCGCCTGCGGCTCCAGCTCCTGCGATGATTACCGACGCCGACATCAAAGGGGTTCCGACGCCCAAGCCGGAGGACAAGGCCAACGGAGACCCTGCCGGGACGCTGACCGGCACGGCAGCCGATATCCCCGTCGGCGACACGAAGAAGGGACTGACGATTCAGGATGTCGTGAGCGCGGTCGGCCAGAACCTGATCGCCACCAATTTTGTGTGGACGCTCGTCACGGGCTTCCTCGTCATGTTCATGCAGGCCGGCTTCGCCCTCGTCGAGACCGGACTGGCCCGCGCGAAGAACTCCAACCACACGATGATGATGAACTTCATGGTATACGGCGTCGGTATGGCCGCCTACTGGCTGATAGGCTTTGCGATCCAGGAAGGCGGCGTCGGCGCCGTCGCCAACCTCGGAGGCACGGCTCCCCTCAATTCCGAGTTCGCCATCCACATATTCGGCAAGGACTGGGGCCTCTTCGGGCAGAAAGGGGTGATGCTGGGCGGCGCCACCTATGACGTCGGCGTCATGGTGATGTTCCTCTTCCAGATGGTCTTCATGGACACGGCCCTCACCATCGTCACCGGCACGGCCGCCGAGCGCTGGAAGTACTCGGCGTTCGTCATCTCGTCGTTTTTCATGGGCGCCTTCACGTATCCCTTGTACGCCAACTGGGCTTGGGGCGGGGGATGGCTCATGAATCTGGGGGCGAATTATGGCCTCGGTCATGGCTACTCCGATTTCGCCGGCTCCGGCGTTGTGCACTCGGTCGGTGGGATCACCGCGCTCGCGATGGCCATCATCATCGGCCCCCGCATCGGCAAGTTCACACGCAACGGCAAGCCCAACGCGATTCCAGGGCACGACATCGTGATCGTGCTCCTGGGCTGCTTCATCCTGGCGTTCGGCTGGTTCGGCTTCAATCCAGGCTCGACACTGGGCGCGGCAGCCAACGGCAACCTTCGCATCAGCTCCATAGCGGTGAACACGATGTTGGCCGGCATGGCCGGATCGTTTAGCGCGATGTATTACATGTGGATCCGTTACGGCAAACCTGATGCGTCCATGACCGGCAACGGGCTTCTCGCGGGCCTGGTGGCCATCACGGCGCCGAGCGGGTTCGTCAATCCGATGGGCGCTGTGATCATCGGCCTCGTCGCCGGCGTGCTGTGCGCCCTTTCGGTCGAATTCATCGAACGGAACCTGAAGCTGGACGATGTGGTCGGGGCCATCTCGGTCCACGGCACCAACGGCATCTGGGGCGTCATCTCGGTCGGCTTGTTCGCCGACGGCAGGAGCAACTACGTCGGCGCCTGGAACGGCGTCCCGGGGTCGGTGACGGGTCTGTTCTACGGGGACGCCGGACAGCTGGTCGCTCAGCTTATGGGCGTCGCCACGCTCGTCGGATTCGTTTTCTCCTTCAGCTTTGCCCTGAACATGATCATCGAAGCCGTCTGGGGCCACCGTGTCCCGGCGAAGGTGGAACTCGAAGGGCTCGACATGCCCGAGATGGGCGCGCTTGGGTATCCGGAATTCGTGCTCAAACCCGAAGCGGTCCTCGCACAGTAGGGCGCCATGGAAACCACCTCAGAAGCACTCATCAGGACGGCGGCGGCGATCGAGCGATCGCCGCAGCCGTCGCTTCCCCCGGTTCCCTGGCGGGACCCGCACAGCGTCCCGCCTGAGGAGCTGTCGGCCTACATCCAGCATCTCGAGCAGGCGTGTCTCGAGCAACCGCACTCGGCGGATCTGCGAACCTGTCTTGGGATGGCGCACGCCATGAACTACGACGTCTACAAATCGATGGCTGCGCTGGAAGAGGCGCGATCCATCGACGGCACGAACTTCTGGGCGCAGATGAAGTATGCGGAGCTCTTCTATCGGCTCCGCGCGCTGAACCGCGCCGCGGAGGAAACGACCAAGGCGATCGCGCTCGCGGAGAACCCCTGGCAGCTTGGCGTTGCCCGCCGACAATCGCAGGAGATTCGACGACTGCGCCGCGAGAGCGTGCGGAACGTCTCCTGGGACAAGCCGTTGATGACGCCGGCGCTGGTCTTTTCCGCGATGATCCTGGTGATGTTCGCCGTTATGCTATGGAAATGAAGAAATGGAGGTGGTTCGTCGGCTCCTGCATCCTCGCGACGGGCCTCTTGCTGAAGGCTGGTGTGCCTCTTGTGCCGCTGGTCGCCGGCATCGCGGGCGCAGCGTTTCTGAACTGGAAGATGCAACGAGGTGCCTGACGCCGGGCGCGACGCCCGCCTGACGTCAGGCCCTTTCGGCGCAACAGCCTCGCATCCTGCGAGGTCTGGCATGGCCCCCCACGGAACGTGAACGCCAACCATTCCACTCCCGCGAACGGAACCGCCCCGGACCCGCACCCGTCCGTGGTGATGTGTCCCGGATGGTGGTTCATGAGCGCGTGCGTTGTCGTCGCAGGCCTGATTCTGCTGGCGAGCCACGTCGCGCCGGCACCGTCGTGGCTCCTGGCCACCGAGGTGTTCGCGACGATCCTGGGGTTGTTCGCCTTCGGATCGTTCCGGTATCAAATCCACAAGAACGTGCTGACGTACGGGATGCTGCTCGTCATCTTTGCCACGTTTTTCGGCCTGCGGACATCGTCGTGGCACGTGGAGATTGCGGAGCAGGGCTGGTGGTTCTGGATCGGGCGACACCTTCTGTCCTTCCGCGGGCTCGACGATCTCATTCACGCCGACACGATGCTGTTCATCCTCGGCCTGACGCTGCTCGTGTCGGTGATCGCGCAAACCAGGCTCCTCGAAGGCATCACCTTTTTCCTCTTGCGACATCACGACGGCCTGATCCTGCCCACCGTCATCTCGGTCACGGCGGTCGTGGCCTTCGTGTCGGGTGTTCTCGGCGGCGTGTCGATGATCGGGTTGACGATTCGTACCCTCGTCATCATCTTGATGCTCGCGGCGGCGCCGGTGGCAGCGGTTCGCTACGCGGTCATGGTGTGTACCGCGATCACGACGATTTGCGGCGTCTGGTTCGCGTACGGCGAGCCGCCAAACCTGATCATGAAGGCGAATTTATCGCCACATCTGAGCAACGCGTTCTTTCTGTTCTATTGCGGGCCGATCGGCGTCGCCAGCTACCTCGTCGTGGCGTGGCAGCTTCGGGGAAAGCTCGGCCGCCAGCGCGTGAACCTCGAGGAGTTGGACGTGATCGACGCGAACGTCGAGGACGTCCGATTTCTCCAGGCCAGCCGCCATGGCGAAGTCCTCATTCCGGTCGAGCTCGTCGAGGACTTCGCGAGCGAGCTGGAGGGCCGGGCCGACGCGATCCTCGAGCGGCTCCGCCGCGGCGAGCCGCTCGGTCTCGCCCTCGTCCATGAAGATGTGTCGGTCGGCGTGCGCCGCACGTTGCTCGCGCACTACGTCAGTGAGGAGCTCGCCGACGGGCTCGATCGCCACTATCTGTACTTGGCCGCGGAGCGGTACGAGGAGGCGCTCCAGGCCGAGCTGGCCGTGGACGAGGTCTTAGCCGCCATGGCGCAGGTCCGCAAGCGAGCCCAGATGATGGGGGGCCTGGCGCTCGTCCCGTTTATCGCGATGCTCGTCGTGCACGGCATCGACGAGGACGTGCCGCTGTTTCTGGCCTCGGTGGCCGGATTCGTCGCCGCGCTGCCGGCGATCTGGCGGATCCCCAAAATGCGCGGCCTCGCGTTACGGGAGGCGAGGCTCGAGTACGCCGAGTATTATTTTCTCTTTCCGCTGTTCGTATCGATTACGCTGCTGACGAGCGCGGGGTTTTTCGACGCAATGCAGGGCCTCATCCGCACCGGCATCGAGACATTGGGCCAGGCCCACGTGGCCTTCGCGCAGTTCCTCGGCTCGACGTTTCTGTCGGCAATCCTGGACAACAACATCGTGGCCGATTTCGCCTCCCGCGGCCTGCACGGGCTGGACGTCAACGTGTTGAAGTTCTTTGCCATGGCGCAAATCGCGGGCTACGCGCTCGGCGGGTGCTGGACGCACATCGGGTGCGCGCAATCGGTGGTGGCCTACGCGTTCATTCAGCGCGACGTGGACGCGCACTATACACCGGTTCAGTGGATCAAGGAGATGACCCCCGTCATCGTCAGGATTCTGGGGCTGATGGCGGTACTCATTTATGCCGAAAGCGCCGTGTTGACCTGGTTTTGAATGTGATTCGACACCACGATGGAGCCCGACTGGGACCGCGCGCCCGATGGACCGATTCCGACACTACGATAATGTCGTTAAATTCGACTGCTCCTACATTAACGTCTATTTGTCGATCACCCCGCCAAGAGCCTCTGCCAGCCTTTTCCGCGAATTTCTCAGGAAAATTCGAAGAGCCTCCGAGCATTTTCCGCGAATTTCTCAGGAAAATTCGAAGCGTCGGGAACGTGTCCGGCAACGTCGACTGGCGGCAGTTTTGCACTTGCCGGGCCGACGCGGCGTCGCACATCAATCAGTCACGTCACGCGGACTTTCATCTCGATGGCGGTCTCTACGCCGCGGACCTAGGTTCAACGAGGTCGCAATAACTGGGTGGAAGCCGCTCGAGGAAGGCCGGACAAGAATTTAGCTTAAGACGGATTCACAACCTACGGCGGCCGCTGGCGCCAACAAACCGACGCCAAGGCTGCCCCTACCATGGGAGGCGACTAGTGAAGAACGAGTTTTCTCGCCGAG
>QHWL01000230.1 GCA_003222555.1 Acidobacteriota bacterium
CGCCGGCGGTCACGAGGTTCTGCCCGCGCTCGATCTCCTCGACCTCGACGCCGGCGATATTGACGGCCGACCGCTGCCCAGCGACCGCCTGAGGCTGGCGGGCGCCGTGCACCTGCACGCCGCGCACCTTGACCTGGCGGTCTCCCGGCGCAATCACCAGCTCGTCGTCGGCCCGCACGCGGCCGGAAACGAGGGTGCCGGTGACAACCGTCCCGAAGCCTTTCATCGAGAAGACGCGATCGATCGGCAATCGCGCGACACCGTGAGCGGCGTGTCCCCGCATTCTCGCGGCGGTGGCGACCAGGGCCGCACGAAATTCGTCGAGGCCCTGGCCCGTTTTCGACGACACGGGCACCATCGGCGCGCCCTCGAGAAACGACCCCGCGACCAGCTCACGCACCTCGAGCCGCACGAGCTCCAGCGTCTCGGCGTCAACCAGGTCCGTCTTCGTCACCGCGACGAGCCCGGCCGGCACGCGCAGCAGCCGGCAGATGTCGAAATGCTCTCGCGTCTGCGGCATCACCGACTCGTCGGCGGCGACCACGAGCACCACGAGATCGATTCCGCCCACGCCGGCCAGCATGTTCTTGATGAAGCGCTCGTGACCGGGGACATCCACGAAGGCGACGTTCAGATCGTCGAGCATGAAGTGCGCAAACCCGAGGTCGATCGTGATGCCGCGGGCTTTCTCTTCCTTCAGCCGGTCGGGATCGGTGCCGGTGAGCGCGCGAACCAGCGCGCTCTTGCCGTGGTCGATGTGCCCGGCCGTACCGACGACGATGGATTTCACCTTTTACCTTTTACCTTCCCCTTCCGTCTCTCCCGCCGCCCTGGTCGCTGGGAGCGCGTCTTGTCCCGCTTGGGCGTCGCCTTGCTCCGGCGCGGACCTCGTTCGCCTTCACGTACGCGCTCGAGGATGTCGACCAGGCCCAGATCGATCTGCCTCACTTCCATGTTGACGCGCACAACCTGAACTTTGACCTTGTCGCCAAGCCGATACGTCCTCTGCGTGTTCTCGCCCCGGAGCATGTGAGCGCCGTCGATGAAGCGGTAGTAATCGTCGGCCATGGTCGAGATGTGGACGAGCCCTTCGACGTAGTGCTCGATGAGCTCGATGAACAGGCCGAAAGCCGCGACGCCGGTCACGTAGCCTTCGAATTCATCGCCGACCTTGTCGGCCATGAACTTCACCTTCTTCCACTGCAGCAGCTCGCGCTCGGCATCGTCGGCGCGGCGTTCCATCTCGGACGAATAGCGAGCCGTCTCGGGCAGCTCTTCGGCCCACTCTTCGCGCTCTTCCGCGCTGAGTGCGCCGTGCCGCGCGGCGCGAAGCGCGCGATGAACGACTAGGTCGGGGTAGCGGCGGATCGGGGATGTGAAGTGCGTGTAGCTGGTCGCGGCCAGGCCGAAGTGCCCGAGATTCTCCGGGGCGTACCGCGCTTTCTGCATCGTGCGCAGCATCAGGAACGCGATCGGTTTTTCCTCAGGCTTGCCGTGAATGCGCTCGAGCAGCTTCTGGAAGTGTCGCGGACGCAACGCGGTCAGTGGAGCTCCGAGGCTGTAACCGAACCCGGAGATGAACTCCTCGAACTTGCCGATTTTGAGGACGTCGGGCTCTTCGTGAATCCTGTAGAGCGCCGGCGCCCCCTGCGCCTCCATGTACGACGCCACCGTCTCGTTCGCCAGCAGCATGAATTCTTCGATCAGACGGTGCGCCACGTTCCGCTGGAGCGCGATGATCGCCTCCACCACTCCGCCTTCGTCCACGATGACCTCGGCCTCGTTCAGGTCGAAATCGATCGATCCACGGCGGCGGCGGGCGTCGTTGAGAACCTGAAACAGCTCGCGCATCAGGGCGAACATCGGCACGAGCGCCGCGTAGCGCTTCATCAGATCGGCGTCGCCCTCGGTCAGAATCCCGTTCACGGCCGTATACGTCATCCGCTCGTTGCTGTTGATGACGCCGTCGTGAAATTCGTGCCGCACGACCTGGCCGCGCCGATCGATCTCCATCAGACATGACTGAACGAGACGATCGACCTGCGGATTGAGACTGCACAGACCGGTCGCCAGTTCCGACGGAAACATGTGAACCGCGCGTTCGGGGAAGTACACCGACGTCCCGCGGTCGTAGGCCTCCTTGTCGAGCGCGCTCCCTTCCTGCACGTAGTGCGAGACGTCCGCGATGTGGACGCCGAGCCAGTAGTTCCCGTTTGGCAGCTTCTCGATCGTGATCGCATCGTCGAAGTCGCGAGCGTGCTCGCCGTCGATGGTGACCGTCAGGACGTTGCGAAAGTCGGTGCGGCCGCGAATGTCGCGCTCCGACACGGCCGGGCCGAGGCGGACCGCCTCGGCGACGGCCTCGGGCGAATGCGCGTCCAGGATCCCGTACTTGCGGATGATGATTTCGGTGCCGACGCCCGGGGCGTCGATGTCGCCGAGCACTTCGGCCACGCGGCCGGCGGCGCCGCGTGTCGAGGTGGGCCACCGCGTCAACTCCACGGTCACCATCTCGCCGGGCGCGGCGCCACCTTCCTGGCCCGACGGGATGAACACGTCCATCAGCAGGCGCCGCTCGAACGGCACCACGTAGCCCATGCCCGTGTCGTCGCGATCGTAGCGGCCGACGAGCCACTGGTTGCTTCGCTCCAGGATGCGAATGATCCGCCCCTCGGCGCGGCCGCCGTCCTTGATGCGCTCGATGCGCACGACAACGCGGTCGCCGTGCATCGCTTCGTTGAGATGCGTGCCCGCAATGTAGATGTCGCCGCCGCCCGATTCGAGCGGGCGCTCGGGCGTGACGAACCCATAGCCGGCCGGATGCGTTTGCAGCCGGCCGACGTAGAGGTCCATTTTCTCCGGCAGGCCGAAGCGGTGCCCGCGGATATGAATGAGGTCGCCCGAAGCGACGAGCGATTTGATGTGACGTTTGAACGACGTCCGCTCGTCACGCTGGACTTTGAGAACTTGGAGGAGCTCGCGCATGCCGGCGGGATGATGGACCCGCTCACGCATGAGCGCGAGCACCTGCTCGCGAGAAAGCATGTGAATTTAGGCTAACAGAATTATCTGCAGGTCGCCGACGTTGGTGTCGGTCGGACCCGTCAGGATGAGATCGCCCAGCGCCGCGAAAAAGGCGTAAGCGTTGTTATAAAAGGCGTAAGCGTTGTTATGGTCGAGAAAAGTGTCAGGCGACAGCCCAGCCGCTCGAGCGCGTTCGACCGTCGTCTGGTCGACAACCGCGCCCGCCGCGTCGGTCGGACCGTCAATTCCGTCGGTGCCGGCGCTGGCCGCCGCGGCGGCGCCTCCCAACGAGGCAAGCGGGGCCGCGAGTGCCAGCGCAAACTCCTGATTGCGGCCTCCCTTGCCGTCGCCAATGACGCGGACCGTGGTCTCGCCGCTCGACACGATGCACGTTGGTCGCGCCACGCCGTCAGCGCGGGCGACAACCCCGCGCAGGTGCAACAGCGCCGCGATGCGCGCTTCGCCGACGACCGGATCGTCAATCCACACGACGTGATACCCCAGCGTCCCGGCTTCGCGGGCCGCTCCGTCCATCGCGTCGCGGCGGCCGCCGATGACCGCCGATGCCGCGCGTACGAGCCGCGGGTCGCCGGGCTTCGGCGTTTCGGGCACGTCGCCGCGAGCGCCCTTGGCAAGACGCGCCACGACGGCGCCAGGGTATGCGGCTTCCTCGCCGAACCGGCGCAGAACGTCGGCCGCCTCGCTAAACGTGCTCGAGTCTGCGACTGTCGGTCCCGAGGCGATCACGCTGAGATCGTCTCCGACCACGTCCGAGATGGCAAACGCCCGGCACGCGCAGGGCGCGCTTGCCGCGAGCCAGCCGCCCTTGATCGCCGACAAGTGCTTCCTCACGGTGTTGAGGGCGTGAATATCAGCGCCGGCGCGAAGCAAGCGGTCGGTGGTCGCGCGCTTGTCGTCGAGTGCGACGCCGGCCGCGGGAACGGCCATCAACGCCGACGCGCCGCCCGAGAGGAGGACGACCAGTGTCTCGTCGGCTTGAAGCGACGCGGCGAGCGCGAGCGCCCGCCGACCGGCCTGCTCGCTGCCGGTTGTCGGCATCGGATGCCCGCCCGCAATCGCCTCGAAGGGCGAAGGCACGCTGCGCGGCTCCGGGCTGACGACGAGGCCGCCGCGAATTCGCGATCCGAGCAGGCCTCGGGCGGCCTCGGCCATCGAGCTCGAGGCTTTGCCGGCCGCAATGACGCGCAGAGCGCCATCAGGCAGCGCATCACCAGGCGCGAGCGCGCGCTCGAGCAGTCGCCCGGCCGCGGCGGCACTGAACCCAGCGCGGACAATGGCTGCAAGGTCTTGTCGAAGAATTGAGAGTGAACGTGTCAGTGGGTGTGTTTCGGGTCCGACCAGGCTGAGAGCCCGGTCACAACGTCGAACTTCTTGAGAAGTGAGCTTACGAGTTGGGGAGCGTCGGCTTGGGTGGAGAGTTGTTCGAGCTCGGCCAGGATGCGTGTGAGCGCCGCCTCAACATCGGTGATGGCGCTTTCAGAATAGTAGGGGCGCTGCTGTTGCAGGCACCGGTGGTGCTTGACGAATTCTTCTCGGTAAAACTCGATGATCGGGTGCTGCGCGCTGATCGGCCTCGAATCGGTCACGAAGCGTGGCATGCAGGGTCCTCGGAGTAACTCTTCGTTGTTGCCGATCCAGTGTACTGCTGCGTGAAAACCGAAGTCAAGATTTCGTAAGCGAAACTCGGCAATGCAGGTCGGGCAGATTCTGTGCACGAAGGGTCCCCCAGGGTGCCCTCCTGCAGACGACTCCCGGCCCCTATTGGGGCTTCCACGCTGCCACGAGCCCGCCCAAGCACCCGACGATGATGCCGCCCGCCACCAGAGACGCGCACAGCTCGAACGGCAGAAAGTGGACCGACGACAGGTTGAGAGCCGATGCCATGGGGGCCAGATACCTGGCCCGAAGAACGAGAAAGGCCAGGCCGAGGGCCGCGAGAGCCAGAAGGGCCCCCAGGCCGCCTTGGAGCACGCCTTCCATGACAAAGGGGCCGCGAATATACACCTGCGGCGCGCCAACGAGCTGCATGATGTCCAGCTCATCGCGCCTCGCATAAAGCGCCAGACGCACCACGTTGGCGATGGTTAATGCAGCGGCGATCGTCAACACGCTGCCCAACAGGAAGCCGACACCGCTGACAACGGCGACGACCGACCGCAGCCGCGTCAGCCACTGCCGATCGTAGCGGACATCGGCCACCCCCGCCGTTTGGCGCAGGGTCGCTCCCAGGGCGTCGAGCCGCTCCTCCACTCCTGGGCCGGTGCGCAACTTCACCTCGTAGGAAGCCGGCAACGGGTTTGCGCTCAAGCCGTCGGTCGCCGACGCCAGATCGCCAAATGTTCGCTTGAATCGGACGAGCGCGTCGGCTTTCGACACGTACTCGCGAACGGCGACCACGCTGCCCGGCGTCAGGAGGGCCTCGATGGCAGACCGATCGGCCGGCGTGACTTGATCTTTCAAATAGACGGACATCTCGGCGGCGTTGCTCCACTCCGCGCTCAGGCGCTGGAGGTTCGCCGTCACGGCCAGGAACGCGCCGAGGACGAACAGGGCGACGGCAATCGTCGCAGTCGACAACAGCCCCGAGTACCGGCCGCGCCACAGGCTGGCGACGGCTTCTTCGAAGGCATATCGCAGCGCGCGCATCAGGCCACCTCGCTGATGCGCCCGTGATCGAGCGTGATGGAGCGCCGGCCGACTCGCCTGATGAGCTCGCGATCGTGCGTTGCGACGACCACCGTCGTGCCCCGCGCATTGATCTCGCGAAACAGATTCATTATCTCGAGCGAAAGATCGGGATCGAGGTTGCCGGTCGGCTCATCCGCCAGCACGAGCTGCGGATCGTTGACCAAGGCGCGCGCGATCGCGATGCGTTGCTGCTCGCCGCCCGACAGCTCTTCGGGGTGCGCGTTCATCCGGTGCTGGAGCCCTACCCACTTGAGCACCTGAAACGTCTTGCGCTGTTGCACCGCCACCGCGACGCCGAGGACGCGCATCACGAAGGCGACGTTCTGGAAGACTGTGAACCGCGGGATGAGGCGGAAGTCCTGAAACACGAACCCGACCGTGCGGCGGTAGCTCTGTACTTCGGAAGGGCCCAGTGCCTTCAGATCGCGTCCCGCGACCTTGAGCTGCCCTTCGCTCGGCAGGTCTTCCCGGAGCAGCAACCGCAGCAACGTCGATTTCCCGGCGCCGCTCGGGCCCGTGAGGAACATGAACTCGCCTTTGTCGATCGTGAGCGAGAGGTCGCGCAGCGCGTAGACGCCGCGGTTGTAGAGCTTGGAAAGGTGATGGGTCTCTATCAAGTCGGGGTTCCCTCCCCCCGGCTTACACTGCCTGTGCACGCACGGTCGCCACTCGGAATGTCGATGGGAGGGAACTTCAGTATAACACGGTCCGTCTGAAGAGCCTGGGAAAAATACGACGTCGGCCGTACTCATCCGTACGTAGTGTCCGGCTTTAGCCGGACCTCAGCCGTACCTACTCCTCGAGCGCCCGCTTCAGGAGCTCGTTCACCCGCTTCGGGTTCGCCTTGCCAGCAGTCGCCTTCATCACCTGTCCGACGAGGAACCCGAAGGTCGTCGTCTTGCCGCCGCGGTATTGTGCGACGGCGTCGGCGTTGCCGGCCAGCACTTCGGCGACGCGCGCAAGAATCTGCGCCTCGTCGTCGATCTGCGTGAGTCCTTCGGCTCTTACAATCTCCTCAGCGGTCCGGCGCGCCGCGAACATTTTCTCGAACACGTCTTTCGCGACCGATCCGCTGATCGTCCCTTTGTCGACCAATGCCATGAGCTCCGCCAGACGTGCCGGCGGCAGGCGTTCCCGCAAGGTCGCGGCGCTGTCAAACCCCTCCTCGTTCATCTTGGCGCGCACGACGCCGAGCAACCAATTCTTCGCCGCCCTGGCGTCGGCGCCAGCTTCGACGGTCTCTTCGAAATAGACATCGAGTCTCGCCACGCTCAACGGGACGACGTCGGCGTCCGACAGACCGTACTTCGATTTGAGTCGGCTGCGTCGCGCGGCCGGGAGTTCCGGCATGGAGGCACGAATTCGGTCGACGCGCGCGGCGCCAATCACGAGCGGCGGCAAATCGGGTTCGGGAAAATAGCGGTAATCGTGGGCTTCCTCCTTGGTGCGCATGGTGGAGGTGCGACCGGCGGCCGCATCCCAGAGCCGCGTCTCCTGCGCCACGCGCCCGCCGCTGAGCACGACGTCCTCCTGGCGCTTGAATTCGTAGTCGAGCGCCTTCTCGAGAAACCGAAACGAGTTGAGATTCTTCACCTCGGCCTTGGTGCCGAGCGCCACAGTTCCTGTCTCGCGAATGGACACGTTCGCGTCACAGCGCAAGCTGCCCTCTTCCATGTTTCCGTCGTTGACACCGAGCAGCATCAGCAGCTCACGCAAATAACTGAAAAAATTCGCTGCGTCTTTCGACGAGCGAAAGTCGGGCTCGGTCACGATTTCGATGAGCGGGACACCTGCCCGGTTCAAATCGACATAGCTTCGACGATCCGAATCGCTGAAGCCTTCGTGCAGCAGCTTGCCCGCGTCCTCCTCCATGTGCACGCGCTTGATTCGGATGTCTGAATCAGGGCCCCAATAGTCGCTCTTCGCCTGAACGACGCCCTCGGTCGCCAGCGGCCGTTCGTACTGGGAAATCTGATAACCCTTCGGGAGATCGNGGGGTAGAAATAGTTCTTGCGCGCGAAAATCGAGATGTGCTGAGTTTTGCAGCCGAGGGCGAGCGCGGCCCGGATGGCATCGTCGACCGCGGCATGGTTGAGCACGGGCAGCGCACCCGGCAAACCGAGACAGACCGGACACAGGTGCGTGTTGGGAGCAGCGCCGAAAGCCGTGCTGCAACCGCAGAAGATCTTCGAGGCGGTCAACAGCTGCGCGTGAATCTCCAGACCGATGACCGGTTCGTAGCGCATCGTGGGAGGCGAGGAGCTCGTCAGGCTGCGGGACCGGCGGCCTTCACTTCGGCGGTCACACCCTGCTCGAACGTCTTGAAGTTCTCGGCGAACATCTGCGCGAGCTTCCTTGCCTGCGCATCGTAGGCCGAGGGATTCGCCCAGGTGCGGCGCGGCTTCAACACTTCGGCCGACACGCCGGGGCACGTGGTCGGCACGCCGAGGTTGAAGTTGGGATCTTTCTCGTAGCCGACGTGGTCGAGCGCACCTGACAGGGCCGCGGCGATCATCGCGCGGGTATCGGCGATCTTCATGCGCCGGCCGGTGCCGTGGGCCCCGCCCGTCCAGCCGGTATTGACCAGCCACACCGTTGCGTGATGGCGCGCAATGCAGTCGCCGAGCATATTGGCGTAGCGGGTGGGCGCGAGCGGCAGGAAGGGGGAACCGAAACAGGTGCTGAAAGTCGCCGTCGGTTCCGTGAGACCGCGTTCTGTTCCCGCAACCTTCGCGGTATACCCGGACAGGAAATGATACATCGCGCCAGCAGGCGTCAGGCGGGCAATCGGCGGCAGCACACCGAACGCGTCGGCGGTCAGCATGACGATGTTTTTCGGGTGCCCGCCTTGACCCGACAACTCGGCGTTGTCGATGAATTCAATCGGATAGGCGGCTCGCGTATTCTCCGTCAACCGGTCGTCGTCGAGGTTCAGCGCTCGCGTTTCCGGATCGACGATGACGTTCTCGAGCACCGTGCCGAAGCGTCGCGTCGTGGAATAGATCTGCGGCTCGGCCTCGGCTGAAAGGTGGATGGTCTTGGCATAGCAGCCGCCTTCGAAATTGAAGACGCCGCGATCGCTCCAGCCGTGCTCATCATCGCCAATCAGCCTCCGGGCGGGGTCGCTCGACAGCGTCGTCTTGCCGGTGCCGGAGAGGCCAAAAAACAGGGCGACGTCGCCCGCCGGCCCGATGTTGGCCGAACAGTGCATCGGCAGCACGTTCTTGAGCGGCAGAATGTAGTTGAGAATGCTGAAGATCGATTTCTTGATCTCGCCCGCGTAACTGGTGCCGCCGACAAGCACGAGTTTTCTCGAGAAATTGACGGCAATGACCGCTTGCGACCTGCTGCCGTGGCGCGTCGGATCGGCCAGGAAGCTGGGCGAGTCGATGACCGTGAACTCCGGGGCGTGCGGTGCGAGGGCAGGGTTCGAAGGGACGATAAAAAGGTTCCGCGCGAAGAGATTGTGCCACGCGTACTCGGTGATGATGCGGATTGGCAGGCGATAGGCCGGGTCTGCGCCGACATGGCACTCCAGAACGTAGAGCTCTTTGGCGGCCAGCGAGCTCAGGAGGTCGTGATGCAGCGCCTCGAAGTGCGCCGGCTCCATCGGGCGGTTGACTTTGCCCCAGGCGATATTCGCCTCGCTCGATGGTTCGCG
>QHWL01000231.1:0-8355 GCA_003222555.1 Acidobacteriota bacterium
CGCGGGATAAAGAGAGTGAGCTATGCGATGACGAAATTGCTTGTGTTGTTCATGGCAATGTTCCTAGTGGGGGCACCGGTCATCGCAGCCGATCTGTCTGGCGTTTGGACGCTTCGTTGGGAACCAGACTTTGGGGGCCACCTAGACGCCTACGACTGTACGTTCAAACAAAATAGCCGAGTATTGACCGTCAACTGTCGAGAAGATGCCGCGATGAGCGGCGAGGTTGACGGACAAGTCGTCACGATTCGCTTCAAGACTGGTAGGGACGGCAACGAAAACGCTACGTTAACGGGCGAAGTCAATCAGCAAGCGAATAAGATAACCGGCGAATGGCGTCTGTCCGAACAGAATCGGACCGGTAAATTCGTCGCGACCAAACAATAGCCTGCGTCTGTTCCGCCTCGCCGCAGCGCCAAAGCACCTGCGCACTTCCGAGACTTCATCACTGCGTCTGCCCTGGCGATGCAAAGAGATAGGGCTCACTCTTCGCGAGGATGTACAGCAACCACGTCGCACGCGCACAGGTTGCCCGACCAGCAGCACGAGGCGGCGGCCACCCTCGCGCACTCCTGTATGGATGCTGAGAATGGGATGGCGAGGGGGAAAATGGAAGGAACCGGCGCTAACGTTTTGCTAACAAGACCTCGTTTTTCTCGTCGCTTCTCGTGTCATCTCGTTCAGAAAACACGTCAAAACCCCAATGAAATCGCAGCATCCCGCACGAGGCGAGACGACCCAGCATGACCTCTCTCTAGCATGATCTTAGCGGGCCGGGTAAACTGAGAGCAAATGGCTGTCATTGGTCCGTTAATCGTCGGGTTTGCGACCACTCTGAAGCACCTCTTCAAGAAGCCCATCACGGTGAACTACCCTGAGCAGAAGCTCCCGATGTTCCCGAAGTACCGCGGCAAGCAAGTATTAATGAGGGACGAGAACGGCCTCGAGAAATGCGTCGCCTGCGGGCTGTGCTCGGTGGCGTGCCCGGCCGACGCAATCTATCTCGAAGCCGCCGAAAACGATGGGACGGTGCAGGCGGGTCCCCGCTACGCGTCGGTGTACCAGATTCATAAGACGCGCTGCATCTTCTGTGGCTACTGCGAAGAGGCCTGCCCGGTCGGCGCCATTTTCATGGGCAAGGACTACGAGCTGGCGGTGTACAGCAAAGACGACTTCGTTTGGGACAAGGAGGACTTGCTCGTGCCGGCATCGACAAGGGCGCCGGCACTCGCACAGGAGGTCAGGTAGGGCAGGTAGGGCAGGTAGGGCAGGTAGGGCAGGTAGGGCAGGTAGGGCAGGTAGGGCAGGTAGGGCGGGTAGGGCAGGTAGGGCGGGTAAGGCGGGTCGGTCACCCCACCTAACTCACCCGACTCATGCGGCCCACGCGACTCATTGCCCCACCTGCCCCACCCGCCCCATCCCCCCACCTGCCCCACCCGCCCCACCTGCCCCACCTGCCCCACCTGCCCCAGTACACTGACCCGCCCATGCAGATCGGCGTACTCGGCGACATACACGGCGCATTCGGCACCGTCGATGAGATCATGAAGCGGCACGCGGACGTGCCGCTCTGGCTTTCGGTCGGCGACGTCGCCAGCAACGACGGGGAATATTTCACCCCGGCCGCTCCGCTCCACTGGATCAAAGGCAACAACGAAGACTTCGACGTGATCGCCGCGGCGATGGCCGGACATTCGCCGGCGCCGACGCTGCATTATCTGGCCAACGGCGGTCCGCATCTGGTCGGACCGTGGCGGATCGCGGCGCTTGGTGGCACGTTCGCGCCGACTTGGTACCACACGTCGGCCGCCGCGCTCCCGCCGTCAAAGGGCCGCAAGGGCGCGGCGTCGATCAAGCTGGGGAAGAGCCGCGACGACAAGCGGCGTCACTTCGTGCGCGACGAGGTGCTGGCCTGCAAGGCGCTGACGAACATCGACGTGTTCCTGACGCACGAGGCCCCGCGGCCGTTTTATCCAGCCGGCCGCCGCATCGACGCCGGCAAGACGGTGATCAGCGACGTGCTCGCGGCGATGCGCCCGCGCCTGCACCTGTTTGGCCATCACCACGAGTTCACCGACGCGGTGCGACAAAACGTGCGGTCGCTCGGCCTCGACGTCGTGACCAGGTCCTACGTGTTGATCGACTCGGACACCTTCCGGTGCGAAAGACTGGACACATGACGATTTGGTGATCGGGTCATCTGGTAATTTGGTAATCTGGTCAAATAGGTCACTGATTCACCCCTGATTACCGAGTCGCGTTTTTACCGCCGAGCACGCAGAGCACGCAGAGCACGCCGAGAATCTGTACTTTTTTCTCCGCGATCTCTGCGGCCTCTGCGGTTAACGTTTGTCCAGAATATACCAAGTCGCTAAGTCACGAAGTTACCGAATGGCCAAGTCGTTCCTCGAAGCTCTAGACGACCGGGTACTGGTCTGCGATGGCGCCATGGGCACGATGCTGTACGCCAAGGGCGTCTTCATCAACAAGAGCTTCGACGCGCTGAACCTCACTCGACCCGATCTCGTCGGCCAGGTTCATGAGGAATACGTCCGCGCGGGCGCCGACATCATCGAGACCAACACGTTCGCCGCCAACCGCATCAAACTCGGATGGTTCGGCCTTGCCGACAAGCTTCACGCGATCAACCGGGAGGGCGCGCTGATTGCGCGCGACGCGGCGGGCGATCACGCTTTTGTCGCCGGGTCGATCGGTCCGTTGGGAATTCGTATCGAACCGTGGGGCAAGACCGGCGTTGACGAAGCCCGGGAGTACTTCCGCGAGCAGGGGCAGGCCCTCATCGAGGGCGGCGTGGATGTCGTCATCTTCGAGACGTTTCGCGACGTCAACGAGATTGGCGCCGCCCTCGATGCCGTGCGAAGCATCTCGGACCTGCCGATTGTCGCGCAGATGACGACCGAAGAGGACGGTAACACGCTCGACGGTACGCCCCCCGAGCGCTTTGCGCCGGAGCTCGAGCGGCGCGGCGCGACGCTCATCGGCGTCAACTGTGCGGTGGGCCCCGCGCCGATGCTCGAGACCATCGAGCGGATGGCCGCGGTCACCAGGCTGCGCTTGTCCGCGCAGCCCAACGCCGGCAAGCCGCGCGACGTCGAAGGACGCAACATTTATCTGTGCTCGCCCGAATACATGGCGTCCTACGCGCGCCGCTTCATCCTGCACAACGTCCGCGTGGTCGGCGGCTGCTGCGGGACGACGCCCGAGCACATCCGGCAGATCAAGCTGGCGGTGCGGGCGCTGGCGCCGGCCGCGGCGCGCCCTTCGACGATGCTGGGCGCGGACAGGGTCGAGCAACCCGCCGCGCCGAGACCGGCCGTCGCGATCAGCGCGCCGCCGGTGCCTCGTGAGCGCAAGTCGCGGCTCGCGCACGCGATGGCGAGCGGCACGTTCGTCGTGGCCGTCGAGCTGCTGCCGCCGCGCGGCTTTCAGTGCGAGCCGGCGATCGAGCGCGCGCGGTCGCTGAAAATCCGCGGTGTCGACGTCGTCCCCATACCCGACGGCCAGCGCGCGGGCGCACGGACGAGCGCGCTCTCGCTGGCCGTGCTCATCGAGCAGCAGGCCGGCATCGAGACGCTGTTGCACTATTCCTGCCGCGACCGGAACCTGCTCGGCATTCAGTCCGATCTCCTCGGCGCGCACGCGATGGGACTGCGCAACCTGCTGCTCATTACCGGCGACCCCGGGCGCGTCGGCGACTATCCCGACGCCACCGCCGTGTTCGACGTCGACTCGATCGGCTTGACGAACCTGGTCGCACGCCTCAACCGCGGTTGTGACGTCGGCGGGCAACCAATTGGCGCGCCCACGGGATTTCATATCGGTGTGTCCGTGAACACGGCAGCCTCGAACATCGACGAAGAGCTGCGCCGTTTCGAGTACAAGCTGGAGGCGGGCGCCGAGTTCGTCGTGACGCGGCCGGTTTTCGACCTGCGCTGCTTCGAGCAGGTTCTCAAGCGTCTCGAGCCGTCGAAACTGCCTGTCGTTGCCGGCCTGTTTCCGTTCGAGAGCGCGCGAAACGCCGAGTTCATGGCCAACGAAGTGCCCGGCGTGCGGGTACCTGAAGCCCTGCTCGACCGGATGCGCGCGGCGGACGGAACGGAGGCCGCCATCCACGAGGGAATTACGATCGCGCGCGAGATCGCCGCCCAACTGCGGAGCTCGGTTCAGGGTATTCAGGTCTCGACAGGTTCGGGGAACATCGATGCGGCGCTGGCCGTAGTTGATGGACTTCGCTGACGGACCGGATGTATAGTCGCTGAGCCACGGGGGACTCGAAGGTCGCGCTTTTCCCTTCGCGGGTCGCCGAAAAGGTGCTCGACCTCTTTACACGCTGCTGAGGGACTGATGGCCTTATTTGAGCACTATTCGCGTGATCGCGAAGACATTCTTGGGTCGGATGTGGCGACACGCGCGCTGTCGGTCATCGCCGTGGAGAACGATTTCGTCGAGGGGGTGTACGAGAAACTCGCGTCGGTCTACGACTTCACCTTCGGACCCACGCTGCATCCCGGGCGTGTGCAGGCGATTCAGCGGATGGGCATCAAGCCCGGCGACCGCGTGCTCGAGGTCGGCGTCGGCACCGCGATCAACGCCAACCTGTATCCGCGCGACTGCGCCGTGACCGGAATCGACCTGTCCGGCTCTATGCTCGAGAAAGCGCGCGACAGGGTGGCGCGCAAGGGCATCAGGAACGTGCGCCTCATCGAGATGGACGCCGTCGACGACACCTTCGATATCGTCTACGCCCCGTATCTCATCAGCGTCGTTCCCGATCCGATCGCCGTCGCCCGCGAGATGCGCCGCGTCTGCCGGACCGGCGGCCGCCTCATCTTCATGAATCACTTCAGGAGCCCCAACCCGCTTCTCGGCTGGATCGAGCGCGTCATCTCGCCCTTCACCGTCCACATCGGCTTCAAGTCGGATCTCGATCTGCCGGCCTTCGTCGCCCAGGCGGAGCTCGAGCCCCTGTCGATCGAGAAGGTGAATATTCCGCGCATCTGGTCGCTGGTGACCTGCGTCAAGGCGTAAACAAAAACAGGATTTCTCTGCGTGCTCTGCGATCTCTAGGTTCAAACGTCGCTAACGCTTGTGAACACGGCTCTAACGGTTTGTCCCGCCGAAGGGCTCCTCGATCGACGGGCTCTGCGGCGTGAAGAGCTCGGCGCCGTTCTCGGTGATGGACATATCGTCCTCGAGACGCACGCCGAACTCGCCGCGAATGTAGACTCCAGGTTCGTCGCTGAACACCATCCCCGGCTGCAGCTTCGGCGATTTCGTCCACCCGAACATGTTGTTCTTCACCAGGTACGGCCACTCGTGACCGTCCATCCCCAAGCCGTGGCCCACCCTGTGGGTGAAGTACTTGAAGGCAGGCCCGTAGCCCGCGTCTACGATCACTCTGCGAGCGGCCGCGTCGATCGCCTCGAGGGCGACGCCGGGCCGCGCCGCTTTGAGCGCCGCGGTTTGGGCCTGGTGTACGATCTCGAACACCTTCTTCATCTTGTCGGTGGCCTTGCCGAGGACGAAGGTGCGCGTGATGTCGGACTGATACTCTTCAACTGAACATCCATCGTCGATCATGATGATGGTGCCTTCGCGAATCGTCTGCGGAGCGATCGACCCATGCGGCAGCGCCGTGTACATGTCGACCTGTACGCTGGCGAAACCAGGAAACCCCAGCCTCTCGTAGGCGGCGCTCATCAACGTCCCGACCTGACTCTGCGTCATTCCTTCCGACAGTGCGCGGTACACCGCCTCGTAGGCCTTGAGCGTGACATGCGAGGCGAGGCGCATCAGCTCGAGCTCGTGCGTGTCCTTGATCATCCGGCAGCCTGCAGTGACCGGCGTCGCACTGGTGAGATGGAGCCCGGGTGCCCGACTGGCGATGCTGTCGCCGAACACGAACTTCGTCGTCTCCTCGATGCCGAGGCGTCCCGAGCCGACACGGCGATCTCTGAGCCCTTGCGCCACGCGCTCGAAGGGGCTCTCATCTTCCTGCCACGTCCGCACGTCGGTCCTGGCGAGCGGACCGAACGCGAGCTGCTCGCGCGCGCGGTCTTCCTCGAACGCGGGACACACGCAGAATGGGTCGCCCTTGGCCGGCAGGATGACGGCAAAAAGCCGCTCGCTGTTGCCCCAGCGCACGCCGGCGAAATAGAGGAGCGAGGTGCCGCCCGTCAACAGCATCGCGTCGAGCTTGCTGTCCGCCATCAGCCGGCGCGCTGTGTCGATTCGCCCCTGCCGCTCGTCGCTGGTGATGGGCCTCGCCTGGTCCTTCATCGACGGGAGCGATGCGATGCTCGGTGGCAGGGCGGCGGCGCTGTCGGCGCCTCGGGCGCGCTGGGCCGCGACGCGTGACACCGGCAGGCTGGCGGCGGCGCTGGTCAGCCAGAGGAAGTGACGACGGGACAGCTGCATGGGCATGGTCAAGTTACCCCAAGAACAAGATCACCCGATGACCAGATTCAGAATTTCCTCGGCGGCGACATCAGCCCCGTCTAGGCGGGGGCGTTCCGGCGGACGCGGCTGCTGCAGCAGCGCCTCGACGTGATCCGCCCACCGACCTGCCAGCAGATCCTCCTGCGGAATGAAGCGGCAGCGCAAGAGGGCCGGCATAGCGGCCGTGAGCACTTCGTACTCAACAAAGTGCCCGCGGGACGTGTACAGCAACGCTGTGTCGTTTGCGACACACTCCGAGATGATGCCGTAGCCGGGCTTGCTGACGACGACGTCGGCCGCGGCGACCAGGTCTTGATAGGAGAGGCCGTGAGGCGCCCCGCGTGGCGGCGCGAGGACCGTCAGCCGGCCCGACTGCGCGATGACATCATAGGGAAGCTGCAGACCGTATCCGTCGAATGACGCCAGGACCAGTGGCCGGCCGTCACTCGCCCCAAGGACGCGGCGCGAGTCTGCCTGATCGCGGACCGAGCGGCGCGCGATGAAGGGAATGTCGCGGGTGACGCCGGCCATCGGTTCGAAGCCCCCGTGCATCGGCAATCGCAGGGCGCTTGTCGCGTGCCCGTAGGCGTCCCGTATGACGTCGATCACTCCCGGCGCGGCCGTGTCGAATGCCGGGTAGGCGCGGTAGATCCAGTCCCACGTAAAGTTGCCGATCGCGATCGACGGAATGACGGCGCGCGCGGCCGCCGAAAATGCGAGCGGCGGGATGTCGCCGACGACCAGGTCGGCGCGCCGCTCGCGAAGGAACACCGCTTCGGCGTCGACCCGCAGATCCAGGTCTCGATAGAATGCCGCGGCGCGGCGCGCCGTTTCCGGTTCGTCCAGACGCAGGCTGTCGATTTGCGCGACGCCGGTGTCGGCCTCGAACGGCTGAATCTCGACGCCTGCGCGCGCGCTGAGCTCGAGCAGCCACGGCGGAGCGGCGGACCGGATGATGAAACGAACATCTCCGCGTCGTGCCGCGATCGCATTGACCACCTCGACCTCACGGGAGGCATGGCCGAATCCATGACCGGAGATGTAGAACACGATGGTCATAGCCAAGAATTGCAGATTGAAGATTGCAGATTGAAGATTGACTTTCAGATTGATTAACGATCGGGACCAGAAAATCTACAATCTGCAACCTTCAATCTGCAATCTCATGGATTCACCCTGCAGGTTGCGGCAGCGCGATCTCGTCGAGCTGCGCTACACCTGCATGCGGAAACGCTCTAATACACGAATGGCACCACCCTCCATCGCACCTGACGCTTGTAATCCTCGTATTTCTTGCCGAACGTGCGCACCAGCGCTCGTTCCTCCCACGGAATGGCGACGAACAGATAAATCGAGCTCGTCGCGGCAAAGGTGAGCCGGTCGCCGGTCATGTGGGCGGTGCCGAACACCGCCATCAGCCATCCGAGATACAACGGGTGGCGGACCCATCGATACGGGCCCGTAATCTGCAGCGCTTCCGAAGCGGACCGGCGGCGGATCCCGGCAAGTTCGAGCGGGTCGATTATTCGCACGGAGCGTGCGATGAACCACACGCCGGCGAGTTGGACGCACGCGTGCGCGACGGCCCGCCAGCCCGTCGCTTGGTACACACTGCCGCCGACCGGCTGCCACAGCGCGCAGACGACCAGGAGGAGCACGCTCGCGGTCCAGACATAGATGGACCGCAGCAGACGTTCCGGCACGACGCTCGCGAGCGCGGCTTTGACGTCGGCGCGCGCGAACAGGCTGTGGTGCGCGGCGAACGCGCCGAACAGCAGCGCGTCTGCCAGGAAAAGCGGCCGTCGCGCTTGAATGGCGGAGGGATCGGACCAGCTAACGAGAAAACGCCATGCGCAGACGGCAAGCGAGGCGGCGAACAGCGCGCCGCCGAGCCAC
>QHWL01000231.1:8399-11260 GCA_003222555.1 Acidobacteriota bacterium
GCCGTTCGCGTGATCGATGAACAAATCGATGACCAAATCACCGAATCACCAGATCGCCAAATAGTATAAGGTTTCCTCGTGCACCATTCGGGCGGTCCCTCGGTCGTCATCAGCGGCATCGGGGTCGTGTCGCCCTTCGGCATCGGCCGCGAACGCTTCTGGGATCACGTCCGCCGCGGATGCAGCGGGACGCGCGCCATCACGGACTTCGACGCGTCCGGCTTCGGCTGCCGCGTCGCGGCGCCGGTGACCCACGTCACGGTCGACGATGTGCCGGCGCTCGATGGCGACGACATCTGGGATCCTGGATACCGCGCAGACCCGAAGCGCTATTCGCGGGCGGCGCTGGTTGGCGTGATTGCCGCGCGCGAGGCATGGATCGATGCGGGGCTGCGCGTCGGGGAGCCGGACGCGGGCGTCGTGATCGGCAGCGGCGGCGGCGGGATCGACGTCGGCGAGCGCCAGTACCACGATTTTTTCCTCGAGCGCGGGCGCAAGGTGACGCCGTACGCGATCCCGGTTTCGATTGTCGGTATGCTGTCGAGCGAGATTTCGATTTCGCTGCGCCTGCGCGGCATGAGTCACGTCCTGTCCTGCGGGTGCACGAGCTCGACCGACGCGATCGCGTACGCCGCCGCGCTCGTCCGGTCGGGCGAGGCCGACGTGCTGCTGTCGGGCGGCACCGACGCGTGCGTCACGCCCGGCATGATCTTCGGCTTCTCGCGCATGAAGGTCGTCTCGATGGCGTACAACGACACACCGGGCGAGGCCTCGCGTCCCTTCGATCGCGGACGCGACGGATTCGTGCTCGGCGAAGGCGCGTGGATGGTCGTCATCGAGCGCGAAGATCGCGCGCGCTCGCGCGGCGCGACCATTTACGCGTCGGTCGACGGCTATGGGTCGACATGCGACGCCTATCACCGCGTGCAGATGGCACCCGATGGCGCGGAAATCATGCGCGCCATCACGCGCGCGATCGAGACGTCGCGACGCCCGCGTGAAGAAATCGGTTACGTCAACTACCACGGGACGTCGACCCTGCTGAACGACGCCGTCGAATCGCGATGCGTGCGTCAGGTCTTCGGCCACCATGCCGAACGACTGCCCGGATCGTCGGTGAAGTCGATGATTGGCCACCCGCAAGGCGCCAGCGGGGCGGCAGGCGTTGTCACCTCCGCGCTGGCCATGTCGCGCGGGTTCCTTCCGCCGACGATCAACCAGCGCGACCCCGACCCTGGGTGCGATCTCGATTTCATTCCCAACCGCGGCCGCGCGGTCGAGATCGAGGCCGCGCTGTGCAATTGCCTCGGCTTCGGATCGAAGAACAGTGCGATTGTCCTTGGACGGGTGGACGACTGACCGGCGAGCAACGGGAAGCCGCGTTCATCAAATGCAACCACGAAATCACGAAGAATAACCTTCTTTTTTCGTGTCTTCGTGGCTTCGTGGTTGCATTTTGTTGACTGTAGAAGATATGGGCCGCGCCAGCAGTGATGCGCCTGCGGCCCGAGCGAGGCCCGGGGTCCCCAACGCGGCACCCGCGTTGGGGTGGCCCGCCGGAGGGAAGCGCGGCGAAGCCGCGCCGCCGAGCGAGAGCGAGCGGGGGTGGGGCCCCGCGAGCAGTGATGCGCCTGCGGCCCGAGCGAGGTGCCGGAGGGAAGCGCGGCGAAGCCGCGCCGCCGAGCGAGAGCGAGCGGGGGTGGGGCCCCGCGAGCAGTGATAGATGACGTCTTGATTGTCGGAGCAGGACCCGCGGGCTCGGTGGCCGCGGCCGTTCTCGCGCGCGCCGGCGCGCGTGTGCGCCTCTTCGATCGCGCCACATTTCCCAGGGAGAAGTTGTGCGGCGACACCGTCAACCCCGGCACGCTCGCGGTTCTGCGCCGTCTCGATCTGGCTGCGTCGATCGAAGAACGCGGCCTGCGTGTCGACGGCATGCGCGTGACAGGCGAGCACGGCGTGGCGATTGAAGGCCGCTACCCGCGCGATCTGTCCGGACGGGCGCTCATGCGTCGCGACCTGGATTGGGCGCTGCTGCAACAGGCGATCGCCGCCGGCGCGCAATTCGAGGCCGGCGCGGCGGTTCGCCGCGCGCTCGGGGACCGACGAGGGGTCGCCGGCGTCGCAATCGGTGGGCACGGATCGTTGCACGAAGTGCGCGCGCGCGTGACGATTGCGGCCGACGGCCGGCATTCGACCATGGCCTTCGGTTTGGGCGTTGCGCGGCATCCGGAGCGGCCGCGACGATGGGCGATCGGCGCCTACTACGGCAACGTCGCTGGCGTGACCACGCTCGGCGAAATGCACATCCGACGGGGCCGCTACATCGGCGTGGCGGCCGTGCCTGGCGGCTTGACGAACGTGTGCGTCGTCAGGCCATCCCGGCCGGGTGACGCCGCGCTGCGCGATCGCGTCGCGCTCTTGCAACACGAGCTTGCCCGCGATTCAGAGCTGCGCCACCGGTTCGCCGACGCGCGTCTCGTGCAGCCGCCCGTGATGCTCGGCCCGCTGGCCGTCGAGGTAACCGGCGCCGCCATCGATGGGCTCCTGCTCGCGGGCGACGCGACAGGCTTCATCGATCCGATGACCGGCGACGGCATGCGATTCGCCGTACGGGGCGCCGAGCTGGCGGCCGGCGCGGCGCTCGACGCGCTCGAACACGGCTGGACTGGCGTTCATCATCGCCTGGCCGAGCGGCGGCGAGCCGAGTTCGCCGGAAAGTGGCGCTTCAATCGCATTCTGCGCGGGCTGGTCGGATCGCCACGTGCGGTGGAGGCGGCGACGTTGGGTGCCAGGGTAGCGCCCGGCGTCCTGCGTGCGATGATCGCCCATGCGGGCGATTGCTCCGTTGCTGATCGCTAGAA
>QHWL01000232.1 GCA_003222555.1 Acidobacteriota bacterium
GCCGCCGTGCGCGGTGCGGACTGCTGTTGCACGGCCTGCCGAAGCGCGTCGAGCTCCTGGGTCAGCGACGAGACGCGCACGTTATTGTCGTCGACTTTCTCGCGGACCACGCGGAGGTCGTTCGTCACGTTGTCGACGCTCAGCTTCTGGTCGGCGAACGCCTTGCGCGTCAAGTTGGTCTGCTCGTCGATCCGCGCGTCGATCCGTGCGTTGGTCGCCATCAGCGATTCGTTGAGCGCAACGAGCAGGATCTGCAGCTGCTGCGACTGCTCCTGA
>QHWL01000233.1 GCA_003222555.1 Acidobacteriota bacterium
AGAAATGCCCAAGGATTTCTCGGCGTGCTCCGCGAGCTCGGCGTTCATTTTTCACAGGCTGTCAGCGCTCGGCTCGAGTTTCGTTAGGGCGGGCCGAGGCGCTGCTTTGCGAGACGTCCGGCGTCGGTGTCAGGGTAGGTTTTGATCGCGTATTCCAACGCCTCGCGCGCCCGATCGCGCTGTCCGAGGCTCTGCAACGCTATCCCTTTCTTGTAGTACGCCTCGGGCAGTGCGTTTCCGTTCGGGTAATTGCGAATCGCCGCGTCGTACGCTTCGACGGCTTTCTCGTACTTGCGGTCTTGGAGGTACGAATTGCCGATCCGAACTTGCGCGTCGTCTGCCATGTCGGACTTGGGGAAGCTCCGGACGTACGCCTCGAACCCCTGAATCGCCAAATCCCACTGGCCCTGCGCGTAGTCGGCGTCCGCCATGTCCCACAGGCGTTGAGGCGACGTGCCGATGGCGACGGGCGGGGCCGCGGGCGTGGTCGCGCCGCCAGCCAGCGCGGTTCCTGCCCCGGCCGCATCGGGCTCAGTCGTCGTCGGGCGCGGCGCGGCCTGCTGTTGCATGGCCTGCCGAAGCGCGTCGAGCTCCTGGGTGAGCGACGAGACGCGCACATTGTTGTCGTCGACTTTCTCGCGGACCACACGGAGATCGTTCGTGACGTTGTCGATGCTCAGCTTTTGGTCGGCGAACGCCTTGCGCGCGAAGTTGGTCTGCTCGTCGATCCGCGCGTCGATCCGCGCGTTGGTCGCCTTGAGCGACTCGTTGAGCGCAGCGAGCAGGATCTGCAGCTGCTGCGACTGCTCCTGAAGCATGCGGATGTCGGCCATCATCTGCTGCTGTTCTTTGTTGGCGGCCGCCGAGACGGCCGGCGTGCCGAGAGCGAGGGCCGCGAGCGCGAGCGCGAAGAACGGGCCGAAGATTGTCTTCGTCATAACCCTCTCACTTGGTAGTGATGACGAAATGCGCGCGGCGATTTTTCGACCACGCGTGTTCGTCGTGCCCCGCGTCGAAGGGGAATTCCTTCCCGTAGCTCACCGTCCGCAGTCGATCGGCTGGGATGCCGAGCGACATCAGGTACGCGCGGGCGGCAATGGCCCGCCGTTCTCCTAGTGCAAGATTGTACTCGGGCGTGCCTCGCTCGTCGCAGTGGCCTTCGATTGTGACGTACCAGGTGGGGTATTTCTTCAGCGCGGAGGCATTGGCGTTGAGGACGGCCTGGCCCTCGGCGCTGACCTCGCTGCTGTCCAGCTCGAAAAACACCGGCTTGAGGGGCGAGTTGCGGTTGAGATCGTCGAGCGAGGCCGACGCGATGGTGTCGTCCCTCACCGGCTCGGGCGGCACGATGATGGGCTCGGCCACCGGTTCGGGCGGCGCAGGAGGACGTGCCGCAGGGGGTGCAACAGCCGCCGTCGTCGTCGACGGCGGGGGCGCGGGACGGGCGACCGGCGCTTTCTTGCCGCCGCAAGCCGCCGCAACGACCGCCACCAGAATCAGAACGCACAGCGCGGCCCGGAAGGCCGCCGATCGAGTCGACATCGTATGCTCCATTCCCTAATTCATAATTCCTAATTCTAAATTGTAAATTTCAACGTCCCCACTACGGGCTATGCGACCAGTCGGGCTGATAATTGTTGCCCGCCTGCGTCACCTGCTTCAGGTTCTTCCCGTCGCGCGCCATCGTGAACACCTGTGATTTTCCCGACCTGGTCGACATGAACGCCAGGTGCCTCCCGTTAGGAGACCACGACGGGCTCTCGTTGGTGCCTTCGCCGAACGTCAACTGCCGCACCTGGCGGGTTGCCAAATCGATTACTTTGATGTCGTTGCCGGGGCCGGTCCGCGAGGTGAACGCGATTTCGTTGTACGGCGCCGGCGACCACGTCGGTCGATCCGCGTAGGATTCCGAGGTGACCTTCTGTAAGCCGAGCCCATCGGCGCCGATGGTGTAAATCTGCGGCGTGCCCGTCCGATCCGAGGTGAAGGCGATCTGCGTTCCCGAGGGAGACCACGTCGGCGCCTCGTCGATCCCGGGGTGATTGGTCAGACGCCGCAGATTCGATCCATCCCGATTGACGACGTAGAGCTCCGAATTCCCGTCCCGCGTCGACATGAAGCAGAGACGCGTGCCGTCGGGCGACCATGTCGGAAGAAAATTCTGACCGATGTCCTTGGTCAGGTCCTCTCTCGTTCCTTGATAAATGTTCGAGATGTAGATGTTCGGCGTGCCCTTTTGGTACGACGTATACGCGATCGATCGGGCGTCGGGCGACCAGGTCGGCGTGATGTTCAGCGAACGGCTCGTGGTTACCCGCCGCTGGTTCGCCCCGTCGTAGTCGGCGATGTAGATTTCCTTGACGCCGCGGTTTTCCACCGTGCCTCGCATACGCTCGCCGTCGCGATCCGAAGCGAAGGTGAGCTTCGTGCGGGCGACGCCGTGCAAGGCGCGCTGCTGCTCGTGGATCTCGTCGGAGACCGTGTGCGCGTAGAGCCGCGCGTTCGCCGCCCCGCCGTACTCCTTGCCGAACGCCTGCTGGCGCGTCCGCACGTTGAAGAGCCGCACCTTCACCTGCATGCCGTTGCTGACCTTCTGTACGGTGCCGATGATAACGCCGTCGGCGTTCAGCTCGCGCCACCTGTCGAAGGGCACATCGTCGAACGACTTCGCCGCGGGGATCGTCGAGTAGACGTCGCGCGGAATCAGCGCGAATTCGCGCTCGAACGTGAGATCGTCCCAGAGCACCTGTGCGATCGTTTTCGCGACCGACACGGTTTCCGCGTCGTTGGACAACGCGATGAAGTCGGGCACTGCGAACCGCGGCGCCGCGCTCGCCTCTCCGCTGATGACGGTGCTGATTTCGCTCGGTTGTTGAGGCGGGGGCTGCTGCGCCGGCGGCTGAGGCGCCTGGGAGCGAGCGCCGGGCACGACCAACCCGGCGGTTGCCGCGACCGCCACCGCGACGGCTGCCATCGGGACTTGTCTGGCGCAGAACCTGAATCCTGCCGTGAGCAGCGTCGTCAAGGGTGTTTGTCTCATCGTTGATACTGAAAATTGAGGTGAACCGTCAGCGTCGGGTTGGAGAACGCCGCCGGCAATGGCGGCAGCTGCCGCGTGATCATCACCGCGCGCTGCGCGTTGAGATCCAGGGCCGTATAGCCGCTCGATTTCTCCAGCGCCGGCTCGGTGATGCGGCCGTCGCGTTGAATCGTGAACTTGATGATCGTCTGGCCGGATACTTCCGCCATCGGGTTCCAGCTGCGGCGGATCAGGTCCGTCATCAGCACGACGTACTCGGGGCAGCAGAAATTGGCGACGTCGAGCGTCGATCCCAACCCGGCGCCGCCGCTCGACAGACCGAACCCCTGACCTCGAGCGCCGGTTTCGGCGACCCCGCGGCGGGCGGTCACCTCGGCGCCGCCGGTCGGCGTCCGACCGCGGGCCTCCTCGGGCGCCTGCTTGACGTTGGGCGCTTTCACTGGCCTGGCGTTTGGCCTCGGCAGCGTCATTTCCGGTACCTTCGCCGCAGGGGGCCCGGAAGCTTCGCGTCGCTGGGGCTCGTCGGGTGGCGTCTCGGTTTGGATGGGCCGGCCTCCAATGGACGTCATCCCACCGGTCTGCGGCCCTGACCCACCGCCCAGCGTGATCGTCATCACCGTCGGTGGTGTCGGCACGTTGTGCTCGAGCCACCGGCCCGGCCCAAACAGGGCGAAGCCGACGAGCACTGTATGCACGGCAATCGACACGGCCGTCATGCTCTGAAGCCCCGCGGGCTCGTGCATCCGATCGCGCAGCACGTCGGTCACGTCCATGACAAGATCACTCAACGAGCTTG
>QHWL01000234.1 GCA_003222555.1 Acidobacteriota bacterium
CGATGACCAGGGCCAGTACAAGATTGTCAACCTGACTCTCGGCACCTACGCGGTCACCTTCACGCTGACCGGCTTCAGGACCGTCAAGCGAGAAGGGATCGAGTTGACCGCAGGATTCACCGCGACGGTCAACGCGGAGCTGAGCGTGGGCGCCGTCGAGGAGACCATCACGGTCAGCGCCGAAAGCCCGCTCGTCGACACGCAGAACGCGCGCCAGCAGAAGGTGCTCTCGAGCGAGCTGCTCGACGCGCTCCCTGCTGGGCAGAAGAACGCCATCAACCTCATCCAGTTGACGCCTGGTCTGACCACGCCAGGTCTCGCCGACGTCGGCGGCTCGCTTGGCACCTACAACGGCGGCGGCAATGCCACGACGTTCCACGGCAAAGGCGGGCTGAAGCGAGAGTTCGACGGCATGCGGGTCGAGAACATGGAGGCGGACGGCAACAACGGTTACATCCTCAACGCGCTCACCGTTCAGGAGATGACGGTCGAGACCGGCGGCGTGTCGGCCGAGAGCGACGCCAGCGGCTTTGTCGTGAACATGATCCCCAAAGAGGGCAGCAACAGCTTCAGGTTCACCGTCTCGGGTCTGTTCACCAACGACAAGCTCGAGAGCGACAACTTCAGCCAGTTCCTCAAGGATCGTGGCGTCACGTCGCCGAGCAAGGTGATGAAGATCTACGACGGGTCTGCAACGCTCGCCGGCCCGATCAGCAAGGACACGCTGTGGTTCTTCGTCGCGGAACGGATGTGGGGCAACCGGAATCAGCGGGCCAGCGTGTTCTGGAACAAAACGCTGGGCACGCCGTTTTACACGCCCGACACCTCTCGTCCGTACGAGCCCTACGAGTTCTACCGCTCGCACGCCGCGCGACTGACGTGGCAGGCGTCGCCGAAGAACAAGCTGAACTTCTTTCTTGACGTCCAGAACAACTGCAAGTGCTACTCGGGGACCGGCCTCACGGCGGTCGCGCTGAGTGCGCCCGAGGCGGACGCGCAGTTGCGGTTTTGGCCGCAGTTACTCGGCCAGGCGGCTTGGACCTCACCGCGGACCAATCGGCTGCTGTTCGAGGGTGGATTCTCGGCGACGATTTCTCACTGGCCGAGAATTTCCAATCCCGGCGTCACTCCGGACATGATTCCGATCACGGAATCATCGACCGGGTTCAGTTACGGCGCCCCGACGACCGGTCTGCAAGACCTGCAGGACAGCGACCGCTACGCCCAGAGGTTCGCCGTTTCCTACATCACCGGATCGCACGCGTTCAAAACCGGGTTCCAGCTTGGAGAAGGCGTCAAGAACCTTCACCAGTATCTCGATGGCGATATCAGCTATCTGTTCTTGCGCGGAGCTCCGACCACGATCATCGAGTGGGCAACGCCGTACCTGCGCAAGGAGCGGCTCCGCGCCGATCTCGGGATTTACGGACAGGACCAGTGGACCATCAGGCGGCTGACGCTCAGCTACGGTCTCAGGTTCGACTACTACAACTCGTATGTGCCCGAGCAGCACATGCCGGCGACGCGGTTCATTCCCGCGCGCGACTTCGCGCCGGTGTCCCATCTGCCGCTGTGGAAGGACTGGAGTCCGCGAGTCGGCGCAGCGTACGACCCCTTCGGCACCGGACGGACCGCACTGAAAGCGTCGCTCGGCCGGTACGTGGGCAAGACGGCCATCGGTATTGCCGCTGATAACAACCCCGTCACGACCTCGGTGCTCAGCGTCAGTCGAACGTGGGCGGACGCCAATGGCAACTACCTGCCCGACTGCGATTTGCGCAATCCGCAGACAAACGGCGAATGCGGAACGATCAGCAACCTGAACTTCGGCCAGATCAACCCGAACGCGACTCACTATGCGGACGATGTGATTCACGGTTCCGGCGTGCGGGATTACCTGTGGGATGTTGCGACGGAAGTGCAGCACCAGCTCGGCGCCGGCGTGTCGCTCACCGCCGGCTACTATCGCAACTGGTACAACAATTTCGTCGTCACTGACAATCAGGAGTTTGCCCCCGGCGATTTCACCCCGTACTGCGTGACCGCGCCGGTTGACTCGCGGCTGCCGGGAGGCGGCGGGTACCAGATCTGCGGCCTCAGCGACGTCTTGCCGACGAAATTCGGACGGGTCACGAACCTCGTCTCACGCACCGACAACTACGGAAAGCGGACGCAGGTGTCCGACTTCGTCAATGTCAGCGTGAACACCCGATTCCGCTCGGGCGCGCAGCTTGCCGGGGGTGTCGACGCCGGACGCACGGTGAACGACCTCTGCTTCGTCGTCGATTCGGCGGGCCTGTATCCGACGACAGCACCACTCAACCTGCCCGGCGCGGCGCTTACGCCGAGTGTTCCGGCGTTTACAGACACCACGATCAACGGCAAGCGAATCTGCCGTGCGATCACGCCGTGGTCCGCCAATTTTCAGGTGAAGGCGAACGGCAGCTATCCGTTGCCGTACGACTTGGTTGTCAGCGGAGCGATCCAAAACGTCGCTGGGCCGCTGGTGACGGCGAGCTATGCCACGCCGAACACCGTGATTGTCCCATCGCTCGGCCGCAACTTGGCGGCGTGCGGAAGCCGGATCCCGTGCACGTCCACGGTGAACGTTCCCCTGATTGCACCGCAAACGATGTTCGAAGACCGACGCACGCAGATCGATTTGCGGCTAACGAAGTTCGTGAGATTATCCCGGGGACGAGTCCAGCTGAATTTCGACGTCTACAATGCCCTGAACGCGAGCAACGTGCTGACGATCAACACCAACTACGGGCCAAGCTGGTTGCAACCGACGTCGTTTCTGCCGGGACGCTTGTTCGAGCTGAGCGGGCAATTGAGCTTCTGACGAGCGACAATTGACGCCTGTTGCACAAATTTTCCAACCAATGTTGACCGTCCATGGCGTCGGCCTGTACGATGCCTCAACCCCCCTTCAATACATCTTCGGTCAGCAAGCATTTCTATGCCCACGCGTGGTGTCCCTCGCGCAACGTGCGCGCTGGCCGTGTCGGCCCTCGTTTCCGTGGCTGTGGCGGTCGGCTTGCACCCGCTCGCACAGGGACGTCCATCGGTCCCATCGATATTCGTCAACGGACGTGAAGCAGTCGTCGGAGAAGTGCTCGTGAAATTTGTGCGCGAGCTACCCGTGCGGGATCGGCTTCAGGTGGAGCAGCAACTCGATGCTGACGAAAACGAGGCGGTCGGCTTCGGCGTCAGACGCTTGCGCTCTCGCCGGCTCGACGTGCAAGCCCTCGTGGCCTTCTTGCGGACGCACCCGGATGTGGAGTACGTCGAGCCGAACTACATCTGGCATGCCACTGCGACCGTCGCACCCAACGATCCGCAGTTTCCCAATCTCTGGGGTCTACGCAATGTCGGGCAGACGGTGGGGGGCCGGACCGGCACCGCCAACGCCGACATCCACTCGGTATCGGCATGGGCCGTCGCGACTGGATCGCGCGCGAACGTCGTGGCCGTCGTCGACACCGGTGTCGATTACACGCATTCGGACCTGGCCGCAAACATCTGGAGCGCGCCGATCGCGTTCACGGTCACCGTCGGCGGCGCGACGATTGCGTGCGCGGCGGGAACACACGGCTTCAACGCCATCGCGAAGACGTGCGACCCCCGAGACGACAACAATCACGGCACGCACGTCTCAGGCACGATCGGCGGGGTGGGCAATAACGCGCTCGGCGTGACCGGCGTGAACTGGACCGCGAGCATCATGGCCGCCAAGTTCCTCGATAGCGCAGGAAGCGGCAATACCGCCGATGCGATCAACGCGATCGAGTTTGCGATTCAGGCCAAAAATGCGTTCGCGTCCACGGCGGGCGCAAACGTGCGCGTGCTGTCGAACAGTTGGGGCGGCAGTGGGTTCTCCCAAGCGCTCTTGGGCGAGATCCAGAGGGCAAATGCCAACGGGATGTTGTTCGTAGCGGCGGCGGGCAACAGCAGTTCGAACAATGACCTCGCGCCGAACTATCCGGCCAGCTATACGGCCCCCAACGTTGTCGCCATCGCTGCCACGGACAACAGCGATCAACTGGCGTCGTTCTCGAACTTCGGATCGTCGGTACAGCTGGCAGCGCCGGGCGTCAATATTCTGTCGACGACCATCGGTAACACCTATCAGTACTTCAGCGGCACCTCGATGGCCACGCCGCACGTGTCTGGGGCGGCAGCGCTGATTCTGTCGGCATGCCCGCTCGACACCGTCGCGTTGAAAACCACCCTCGTCAACAACGTCGACGTGATCCCGGCCTTGGCGGGCTGGGTTGGCACGAGTGGCCGTTTGAACGTCGACAAGGCGTTGCGGTCGTGCGCCTCGGCGCTGCTCAGCGCGCCGATGGGGTTGAGAGTCACGAGACCATGACGCGCCCTCGGCCACACCCAAGCTCTGCTGGACCGCCGAAGTGTGGGACGAATATTCAGTTGGAACGAATATTGAAAACCTGGCGGCTCGGAGGCATTATGTTTCGAAATTTCCTCGCGGGTACAGCGATCGCGTGTGCAGTCGGGCTTGGGATTCCTACAGGAACGTTCGCGCAGACGACCGCCAAGC
>QHWL01000235.1:0-3906 GCA_003222555.1 Acidobacteriota bacterium
GACGTGGGGAAAGAAGGGAATGGGCCCCGGCGAATTCGATGTCCCTCACACGCTGGTGTTCGATTCCCGGGGGCGCCTGTTCGTCGGCGATCGCCAGAACAACCGCATCCAGATTTTCGACAGGGACGGCAAGTTCATTGCGCAGTGGTTCCAATTCGGGCGGCCGAGCGGCCTGTATATCGATAAGAAGACCGACCTGTTGTACGTCGCCGATTCCGAATCACGCGACGGCCGGACCAACACCGGGCAACTCGGGCTCCCCCAGACTGGCTACGGCTTCAACCCGGGCATTCGGCGGGGCATCAGAATCGGCAGCGCCCGCGACGGCTCCGTGAAGTATCTGATTCCCGACCCCTGTCCGTATCCCTACGCTGGCGGGTCGAGCCTGGCCGAAGGCGTTACGGTCGATGCAGCAGGTAACGTGTACGGCGCGGATTTTCTGATGGACGTGAGAAAGTTCATCCTGACCCGAGGGCCGAATCGGACAGCTGCCCGGCACTGAGTCACAATCCGACCGGGCCCGGACTCTATCCGGGCCCCTCTTCCCTCATGAATTCTTACTTTGCGCCGTTCTTCTTAGGCCCCGTTCCTCTGCTTCGAGCAGTCCCGCCCGGGGAGTACTGAAAGCGCGCGGCCGTGTCGCTGTACGAGGCACCCCATTTCTGAAGCTGTCTGACGAGCTCGGGACTTACCCCGGCTGCCATGAATAACGGTGCGGCTTCCCATACCTTGCCGCCTGAAATGCTTCCGTAACTTGCCGGCGGAGCGTAGATGTTCGCCGATAAGCCGACTCGAAAGTATCGACCCAGAGGATATTGCATGTTCTTGTCCAGCCATGCCCCAAGCAGCGACTCCGTAATGGCGCGCTTCGCGTCGCTGGAAAGCAGTTGGAACATCGACGCCCATGCTGCATCAACCATGATCGTCGGATCGACATTCTGGCTGGGACGCCACCCTTGCGCCACGTCTTCTGGTCCAATCCGTGGGTCGGTCGACTGCATCGCCTTGATCAAGGCCACCAGGAGCCGCGCCGGTTCCGGTCGTCGGCTTTCCCCGTACAGGTCCTGGAACCCACCGATCACGTAGATCCAGTCTACGGGAAGGCGGTCGCGGTGCCGGTGATTGCCGCTGTTGAGGAGCACCTGCAGCTCATACCAGGACGCGTCGAAGTACTCGTTGGTCAACGCACTGCCGCCCATGCCCGACGGGCCGTCAGGAATGTTGACCGCGGCCGGAGCCGTCGCCGCTGGAATCGTGTTGAACCAGGTCCGTGATTCACCAGTCGCCCCGAACAGTTCGCGCCCTCGTCCTTCGAGGTCAAACTCCTGAGTCATCTCCCAGGTCTTCACGAGCTGCCAGAGCTGAGTGGAATACGCCTTGAGAGCCAAATCGGGCGTCCACTTCACTCCTCCGCCCTCAACATACGATTTGAGAAGCGCGCGGCGCGCGTTCTTCCACTTGTCGAAATACGTGACGATGCGACCCGACGAGATCAGCGCGGAGAGATCCGGCAACGCCAGCACGCCACGCAGAGACTGTCTAGACCCGCCGGAAGTCGAGCCGTACAATTCGGAGAATTCACTATTCTGGAACGCTTGACCCCAGGCATCCAGAGGATGCACGCGCGGCAGCCAATGGCTCCAGTCTGGTAGTTGCAGGGAGATTGGGATCTCGCGCGGATTCAAGTTTCCATCGGGACGAAAAACACTGCGGCTGATGAGCGGTACGATTGCACTCCCGTCCGGTGCGTTCGCAGCAGCATCCTGGGCTGACCGCCCGGCGAGATCACCACTCGGCGCGAAGATGAATGGAAGCGTGGCGCTGTCGCTGTCGAGCGCCCATGCCAGCCCTGCGCCGGCCGCCCAGTTGGCGACCGTCTGCCCGTCCAATCCAGGTCCAGGCTGATAGGGAGGATTCCACGGGCGCCCGGGGCTGGCAACCGACAGCGAGCGGATGTAGCTTGCGATCTGCTGGCCCTGCAGATCAGAAAGCCCATGAAAACGGGACCTGGCGACAATCGAGGCGTTGGAGAAGCCAAAGTATTTGAGATCACGGCCGTCGTGAGCGTGGCAGTCCGCGCAGTGGGCGCGAATCTGTGGGGCATTGGGGAGAGTGCTCGCCCTAAGTTGGGCGCTCAGCCAAAGTTCCCGCCCGGCCAGCATGGAATCGGGATCGCGCAAAGGCGGCGTCCATGTGTCGGGATCTTCCTGCGTGAATGCGTCAGGCTCCAGCACCTTGCTGGAATCACCGGTAAGAAGGTTGAAGGCCACAACTCGAAAACCGCTGACGACTCCATTGGACTGGTTAAAGCGGAACTGAATGCTATTGGCGCCCTCAACCACGGCGTCCGCAGGAAGCGCCAGGGTCACCTTGAGCGTCGAAAAACCCCCGCCTATGCCGCCATAACTCTTGCCAGGCTCCGCGACGGCGACCGTGGCGTTGTTCAGAGAAAACCAACCGCCTTTGTTGACCTGCACGCTCACCATGTCGGCGTAGCTCAGACCGTGGATCTGCATCCACAGCGACCGAACCTCGCGCGCGCGCCGCGCCGGAACTTCGACGGTCACACTCGATGTTGTGCCGTTCTCACCCACAACCTCGACCGGAAGAGTCACGGTCGTCACGGCGGTTGCGAGGCTCGCCAAGCACGAAGTGAAAACGGCCACTGCGAGAGTCGCGCCAAGACGCTGAAGTCTCGCTCTAGGCTGATGGCGAGGCAAGCATACGAGCCTTCCGCTATGGCTGCTTTCCCCTGGCATTTCCATTTGGGCTACCGGCTTGGCCAGTATACCCTGACCGATCGACCGGCTGAACCCATTCAACGCGCGCGCCCCAGCGTTCGACCGCAAAGCCAGGATCATTTCGCCGTTGAATCGTCCGTCTCCCAACGAGGTTGGCTTTTGGGATCACTTGGGTATAAGATCCACGCTTCCCTGAATGGCAATCCGCCGCGTCGACCGCACTGCCGTTCGCTCTGCGCTCGTTGTGGCTGTGTGCCTCGGGTCACCGGGTCCCTCGGCGGCTCAAGGCGGCTCGGCGCCTCTGTCGGCGACCGCTGGCGCGCAGACCACCCAGACAGAGCAGGGCCACACCGATCAGGCCAGCCGCGAGGCGCCTGGTACGGAGTATCCGGCGCTCCATTTGTCGGGTTTTGCCGACGTGGACTTTGCCGCCCAGAACAAGTCGGCGGGTCCACGCGGGTTCAGCGAGGGACAGTTCGTGCTGCACTTCGCGTCGGCGTTATCGCCGCGGGTGAACTTCTTCGGAGAGCTGTCCCTGACGCCGCGCGCGGACGCGGGCAGTGGCACACCGCCGGCGTCTGGATTCAATGCAGAGGTGGAGCGAGTCATCATCAGATTCGATCAGAGCGATCAGCTCAAGGTGTCGTTCGGCCGGTATCACACGCCGGTCAACTGGTGGAACACCGCGTTTCACCACGGACAATGGCTGCAGACCACCATCAGCCGGCCGGAGATGGTCCAGTTCGGCGGGACATTCATTCCGGTGCACTTCGTCGGTGCGCTGGCCGAAGGAGCTTTTCCGGCCGGCGGCTGGAATCTCAACTACCAGGCTGGCCTCGGCAACGGCCGCGGGAACGTGAGTAGCCGCGCGGGAGATGCTGGCGATAACAACGCTCGCCCGGCTTCGCTTTTGAGCCTCTTCACGAAACCCGACCGCGCGTTCGGGCTCCAAGTCGGGGGATCGCTTTATTTCGACAGGATTAGTGTGCCGGGCCAGCCGGAATTCAGCGAGCGTATTACCGCAGCCCATGCCGTCTGGCAACGGGAGGATCCGGAAATCATCGCGGAGATCGCAGACGTCCGTCATCGGGAAATCGGCGGACCGCTGACAGCGTCAAGCCTGGCATACTACGTTCAGACGGCCTACCGACTGCCGTCTTTTGCT
>QHWL01000235.1:3975-6520 GCA_003222555.1 Acidobacteriota bacterium
GCCTAACCTGGACGGCTCGACCATGGGACTTCGGTATGACATCTCGCCCTACGCGGCCATCAAGAGCGAGGTGCGGGTGCGGCGGCGCGTGAGCGATCGGCCGCGCACGAACGGGTGGTTTTTTCAGATCAGCTTCACGTTCTGAATGCTCCATGCTTGGAAGGACACGAAACCGGAAACTCAGGCTGTTGCTGCTGACGCTTTGCCTGATGCTCGCCGGATTGACGCCGTTGGGTGCGCAGACCGCGGGCGACGTCGCCATCGTGGTTCACCCGGACCTGCCCATCGACAACCTCACGCTCAGCGAGCTGCGCCGTCTGGTGCTCGGAGATCGCGAGTTCTGGCCGGCGAGCGTGCGCGTCACTCTCCTGATCCGCGCGCCGATCGCCCACGAGCGAGACGTCGTGCTCAAGAACGTGTGTCAAATGACGGAGGCGCAGTTCCGCCAGCACTGGATCGCGAAGGTCTTTCGCGCAGAGACCGCCCTGGCGCCGAAGATCGCGTATTCCACGGAGATGGCGGTCGACTTAGTGAACCGGATCCCGGGCGCCATCACGTTTATGGATGCGTCCCAGGTGGGCAGGGGCCTCAAGGTCGTCAGGATTGAGGGGCGCCTCCCGGGTGAGAAAGGCTACGACCTGCACTAGCGTCAGCGGCCAGGGCCGGCCCGCTCGGGCAGCTTCATGCGGCGAAGCAACTGCTGAAAGCGCGCCTCACCGCGCAGGTTCTCGAACCACGGCGCCACCTCGAGGAACACCAGCGAGAAATCGTGTTCCTGGTATGCACGCTCCAACCACTCGATCGCCCGGGCCTTGTCACCCACCCCAGCGTGCACGAGCGCCACCGCTGAAGAAGGGACGTACTCGCGCTGGGCCAATGCCGTCAGCTCGGAAAGCGTCTTTGCCGTTTCTTCACTCGTTCCCTTGAGCCCATATGCAAAGCCCAGCTGTCCCATGAGGACCGGGCTCCCTTCCGACAGGGTCACGGCTTTCTTCAGTTCGGCGATCGCATCTTCATAGAGATGTTGTTGCGTGTACGAGGCTCCCAGGCCCCAGTGCGCCGAGACGTAATTGGGGTCGAGCTCCAGTGTCTTGCGGAACTGTTCGACGGCTTCCCTGCCTCGACCGGCATAGAGCAGGCACCACCCCAGGTCGGTGTTGATGATCGGCGAAAGCGAGTCGAGCTCTTGCGCGCGTTTGACCTCGGCAATCGCGTCGTCGGGACGTCCCATCGCGGCGAGATACATCGCGTACCGGTTGTGCGCCAGGGCGGAGCCAGGATTGAGCGCGATGCCCTTCTTGAACTCGAACTCAGCGGCCGGCCAATCCCAATCGAGCCATAGCTTGATGTGGCCCAGCGCGACGTGAGCTTCGGCAAGCGTTGGATCGAGCTCAATGGCTTTGAGCGCGGCCGCCGTCGCCTCGGATAACGCCTCAACCCAGAAGGAACCCAGAAAGAGGTACGAATCGGCGAGGCCTGCATGCGCCAGCGCGTATTTGGGATCTTTGGCGATGGCCTGCTGCAAGTACTCGATCGCCTTCTTGAAGCCGGCAATGGTGCCCTGGTTCCAGTAAAACCGTCCCCTCAAGTAAAGTTGATAGGCTTCTGCGTCGTCGGTGTAACGCCTGGTGGCTCGCTTCCTTTCCTCCCCGGTAAGTCGGAGACTGAGCTTCTCGAAAATCTCGTTCGCGATATCGTCCTGGACCGCCAGAATATCGGCGATCGGCCGGTTGTATTGACCACCCCAGAGCTGGGTCCCGTTGGTGACATCCATTAGATCGGACTGGACGATGAGCAGGTTTCCGCGTGTGACGACTCGCCCCGAGACGACCGCCCGGACGTTGAGCTCGCGGCCCACCTTCAGAGGATCGACATCCTTTCCTTTGTATCGGAACGCCAGGCTGCGCGCGCTGACGCGGAGACCTGGGAGCTGGGAGAGGTTGTTGATGAGCGTTTCGCTGATTCCGTCGGTCAGGTAATCGGTGTCTGGGTTGCCGCTTGCGTTGAAAAAGGGCAGCACTGCCATCGACTCGATTTGCTTGGGCCTGCCGCTTAGAAAGATGAACGACGCTGCAACCAGGGCGGTGAGAAGAATCGCTGAAATCCAATGTGCCCGCCTGAGAGGCAGGATACGAATCGGTGCAGCAGGCATCGGAGGAGCCGGAACGTGAGCTGACCGGAGCTCAGCCGCGGCGCAGCCGCGGCGCGGCCGGATTCGGTTTCGCGCTTGAGGCGTTTGACGTCCGCGCGCAGGTCTGCTGCGCTGCCGTATCGGAGCTCTTTGTCCTTGTCGAGTGCCTTGGTGATGATGTGCTCGAGCTCGGCCGGTAGTACCGGGTTGAGCCGCATGGGAGGGACCGGCATCCTGTTCAGGATCTCGTCGAAGATGACGGCCGTCGTCTGGCCAGAAAACGCCCGGCGTCCGGTCGCCATCTCGTAAAGCACGACCCCGAATGAGAACAGATCGCTGCGGGCGTCCAGGTCCTCGCCCCGTGCTTGTTCGGGTGACATGTAGGCGATGGTGCCCAGCGTCGTACCTGGACTG
>QHWL01000236.1 GCA_003222555.1 Acidobacteriota bacterium
TCACGTCCGACACCTCGCGCGCGATCGAGGGGATCGCGCCTTCGCACGCCGCGTCCAGCAGCCACATGCCGTGTTCGCCCCGCGTGATGAGCACGCCCTCGCACCCCGCGCGCGCCCGAAAGTTGAGTGCGGCCTCGCGGACTTCTTCGTCGCTCCGGATTCGGCGATGCGTGGCTGCCTCCGCCTCACCGTGGTTGGGCGTGACAATCGTGGCGCCCGCGTAGCACGTCAGGTGCGGAATCTTGGGGTCCACCACGAGCGGCGCGCCGGCGTTCTTGAGCTCGATGAGCGCTTCGATGACGCGACGGGTGACCGCGCCCTTCAGATAGTCTGAGACCAGAAGCGCTTTGGCGCCGCTCCCCAGGCGCCGGATGCGATCGACGAGCTCGTGCTCGAGCTGCCCCGACACGTCTCCATCCTGTTCGTAGTCGATGCGCGCCACCTGCTGGTTCCGCTCGGTGACGATCCGCACTTTCTCGGTCGTCGGCCGGCTGGCGTCCTCTACCAGCCCTGCGGCGTTGCCGCCTGCGCGAGACAACTCCTGGCGGAGCTGCGCTGCCGCGGCGTCCCGCCCGACAAGCCCCACGAGCGATGCGCGGCCACCGAGCGCGATGATGTTGTGGACCACGTTGGCGGCGCCGCCCAGGCGTGTGTGCTCCGCCTGGAACTGGACGACGGGCACCGGCGCTTCGGGCGAAATCCGCGACACGTGTCCGACGATGAAGCGATCCAGCATCAAGTCGCCGACGACGAGCACCGGCAGTCCAGGGAAGCACGCGATGAGATCCCTGGCGCGGGCGGCGTCGAGCGGGGCGACGCTCATGCCGTCGTGGTTCGGGCGGCGGCGAAGGGGAGCGTAATCACGCTGAGGAACAACATCAGAAACTCCGAGTCGCCGAAGTTGTACTCGAACATCCCGGCTGCCAGCATCGACACCACCGCGGCCAGCGCCGCTGCCGCGAGAAACCGCTGATCGGGGTCGCGGAAGCGTTTGGCGAGTGCGACGATTAGCCCGACGACGAACCACAGCCAGAGGGCCAGCGCCGGCAGCCCGCGCTCGGCGGCGATCTGCAGCGGGACGTTGTGCAGATGCGGGTTGGTGTTCTCGACCGCGTCGGGATCGCGGTACTCGCTGTACAGCACCTGGACCATGTTTGGACCGACGCCGACAATCGGGTGCGCGCGAATCATGTGCCCGCCTTCGCGCAGCATGGCGAGCCGATCGCGATTGGTCGGATCCTTCAGATCGAACGTCGAGACGAAGCGTCCCGCGAGGGCGGCTGGCGCGACCGCGAAGAAAATCGCCGCCACGACCGGCAGGATCGCCAGAAGCCGGAAGTCCTTGAGCGACAACAGCAGCGCTGCCGCGGCACATGCGCCGACCGCCGAGCTGCGCGTAAAGGTCACCACCACGGCAACCGCCAGCGCCGGCATCACCAGCGCAGCCCACATCCGCTCGCGGCGCCCGAACAGAATGCGAGCCAGCGCGACGCCGATCACCAGCATTAGCAGCCCCGAGTAGGTCATGTAATGACCGAGCGTGCCTTGCGGACGCTGGTGCAGGTTGTCGTAGTGAAGGATGCCGTACTGGAAGATGCCGACCGCGGCGCTCGCGGCTGCAAAAGAGACGATGACCGTCACCATGATCGGCGCTCGCGGGCCGGTCGCGAAACGGTACACGAGCGGGACAATCAGGAACAGCACCATCTGCTTGCAGGGAAGCAGGCTCACGCGAGGTTCCGGCGAGAACGCCGCCGAAACCAGCGTGACGGCGGCGTAGGCGGCGAGCGGCCAGAAAAATTGCGGCACGGCGAGGCGTTCCCGCTCGAGAACGACGAGCACGAACCAGCAGGCGATTGCCACGGTCAGCAGAATCTGCGCCGCCGCGATAGAGAACTGCAGCGCACCGACCACGCCAAAGAGCGCGATCGCCCCGATCTGTTCGAGACGGCTACTGCGATCCAGCAGCGTGGTGTCGATGGCGTGTGGTACGGCGTGCGGCATCAGGATTACATCTTATTCCGGGTCCGGCTAAAGGCGGACCTCATGGTCCAAGGACTGAACAGCATCACTCTGAAATCCGTGAAGCCGCGCGGGTCAAAGCGCGTTCGGCGGCGTCGACCACCTGTTCCGGCCGCAGCCAGGTCAGGCAGCGGAAGTCGCCCGGCGCGCACGTCCGCTGATCGCAGGGCCGGCACTCCAGGCCTGCCACTTCCACAGACTCGGTGATCCACTGCGGCGCCCGATATGGCGCCGACCGGACCGGCAGCGTCGGCCCGTAAAGGCCGACGATCGGCACCCGGCTCGTCGCCGCGACGTGCAGCGGACCGCTATCACCGCCGATATAGAGCGCCGATCGATCGACAAGCGCGCGCAGCTCGGCGAGCGAAAACTCGCCGCACGAGAGGACGTGGTCGCGGTCGGCGGCATCGAGCAGCACGCGCGCCTGGTCGATGACGGCTCCGGCGGCCTGAAGCTCCGATGGTCCGGACGTGACGATGACGCGGCGCCGCCGATCGCGCGCCACGAGCACCGTCACGAGCGCGACGAACGCGGCGGTCGGCCAACGCCGGAACGGGTTGCCGGCGCTCACGTGCACGACGATCACCCGATGGTCGGCGCCGACGCCCGCGCGCGCGAGACGTTCGGCCACGGCCTCGGCGGCGCGCGCGTCGGAGCTCATTTCGACCGGAAACCTCGCGGCATCCGGAGGCGCGATGTCCAGCGCGCTGAGCAGATCCCATTGGTTCTCGACCGAATGCCGCGGCCGATGCCGTCGCGGCCGCGGCACGCGCTTCGTGTACATCCAGCTGCGTCCCACGACTTCATAGCCGAGGCGTACCGGCGCGCCGCTCAACCAGGTGAGGAGCGAGCTTCGCGGCCCGCCATGAAAATCAATCGCCATGTCGAAGCGCGAGGCTCGCAGGCGGCCAACCAGCGCGAGCTCCGCGGCGAGCCCCGCGATGCCCCGCCCTCGCGGCGCGACGATGATTTCATTGAGAAGCGGATTCCCGTCGACGATGGGGGCCGCGGCCGGTTCGACGATGTAGGTAAGGTGGGCGTCGGGAAACCGCTCGCGCAACCCGCGTACGGCGGGCGTCGTGAACACGACATCTCCGATTTGGCGAAGGCGAACCAGGAGAATCCGCTTTGGGGTAATGATCCATTATTCCTCGATCGTGGCCTCGTCGATGAGCATCACCGGGATGTCATCTCTAATCGCATACACCCGGTGGCATTTCGCGCATTTGAGCGCCGTCCCGTTCTTGACGAGCGTCACGGGCGTCTTGCAGCTGGGGCAGGCCAGAATCTCGAGCAATTCAGGGTCGACGGGCATGGCGGTCAATATATGACACCTTACCGGTTTTGTGGAACAATTCACCCATATGAAGCTTGCCGTCCTTCTAGCCGTTCTCAGCGCGTCCCTCGCTGCCGTCGCCGCCGAGCCGGCGGGCCAGCGCCGCTCGACAGCCTCACCGCGTCCCGACCCGGTGGAGGCGCGTGGTGCTCAACCGGTGCCCGCCGCGCCCGATAAGATCGCCGAGGCGTACGGTCAGTTTCTTCTCGCGCGCCATTTCAAAGACGCAGAGAACATCGACGGAGCGATCGCGGCCTTCAAGCGCGCGATCGAGCTCGACCCGCAGGCGGCCGATGTCGTCGCCGAGCTGGCGTCGCTCTACATGCAGCAAAACCGTTTCGACGAGGCCGTCGCGACGGGCGAGCAAGCGCTGAAGATCGCGCCGGCCAATAACGAAGCGCACCGCGTCCTTGGGCTGATCTATGCCGCGCTGTCCGAGAACCGGCGTCCAAACGCGTCCCGGGCGCCGGGCGGCCGGCCCGATGAAAACGTGGCGAAAGGAATCCAGCATCTCGAACAGGCGCTCGATCGTCTGGTCGGCGAGCCGGATGCAACCGCGCGCGCCACGCTGGGGCGGCTTTACGTCCGAGCTGGGTCGTACGATAAGGCGATTTCGCTTCTGACCGAGCTCGTCAACCAGGAGCCGGGTTGGCAGGAAGGGCCCCAGCTGCTGGTCGAAGCCTATGCGAGCGCGGGACGGAATGCCGACGCGATCCAGTGGCTCGAGCAGGCAGTCGAATCCGACCCGCGGCTGTATGCCACGCTGGCCGATTTCTTCGAGCGCGACCGGCGGTGGAAGGACGCCGCCGGCGCGTTTGCCGAGGCGGTCAAGGCTGCGCCGCGCAACCCCGACCTGAAGAGGCGGTACGCGGCGGCGCTGCTGAATGGCGGCGGACGCCAGGCGATCGGCACGGCGCGCGACGTGCTCACCGAGGTGTTGTCGACGCGTCCCAACGACGCGCGCGCGCTGTTCCTGTTGTCGCAGGCGCAGCGGCGGCTGGGGGATCTGACTGGCGCGGAGGCGACCGCCCGCACCCTCATCGCGCAGAACATCAGAAGCCCCTGGGGCTTCTCCGCGCTCTCCGAAGCGCTCGAAGAGCGCCGGCAGTATCAGAGCGTTGTCGATACGCTGTCGACCGCCCTCGTCCAGTTCCGGTCGTCGAACGATTCGTCATTCGAGCTCGGCCTTCTGCTGCCGCATCTGGGTTCGCGTATCAGGAGCTCGGTCAGTTCGACAAGGCGATTGCGGCGTTCGACGAAGCGCATCGTCTGTCCCCGGAGGATCCGGCCATCACCGGCTACCTGATCGAAGCCAACCTGGCGGGCAAGAAATACTCGATGGCGGCCGATCTCGCGCGTGTGGCGCGCAGCCAGAGGCCAGACGATCTGCGGCTCGCGCGACTCGAGGCGCAGGCGCTCCGCCAGACGGGAAAACCCGATCAGGGCATCGCCGTGCTGCAGGATGTCGTGAAGAAACACGCCGACGAGCCGGCGGCGTACGTCGCGCTCGCGCAGCTCTACTCGGACGCCAGTCGCGGCGCCGACGCGGTGCAGCTGCTGCGGGACGTCGAGCCGAAGTTCCCCGCCGACACGGCGATACCCTTCGAGCTTGGTGCCGTGTTCGACAAGCAGAAGCGGTTTGCGGACGCGGAGGCGGCGTTCCATCGGGTGCTTGCACGCCAGCCGGACAACGCCGCAGCGCTCAATTACCTCGGCTACATGCTGGCCGAGCGAGGCGAGCGTCTGGATGAATCGGTCCGTTACCTGAAAAAGGCGCTCGAGATCGAGCCCGACAACGGGTCGTTTCTCGACAGCCTCGGCTGGGCGTACTACAAGTCCGACAAGCTCGATCTGGCTCTCGACAACCTGCGGCGCGCGGCCGATCAGCTGAAGACCAATTCGGTGATTCAGGATCACTACGGCGACGTGCTCTTCAAGCTGAAGCGCTACGACGAGGCGATTGCCGCCTGGACGCGGGTGCTCAGCGGCGACGGCGAATCGATCGATCGCGGAGGGATCGACAAGAAGATTCGCGCAGCGAAGCAGAAGCTCGGGAAAAAATGACGGCGCGCCCTTGGATGGGCCCAGCGCGAGCGCTCGTCGCGTTTGTTGCAGTCGTGTCGGCCTCGTGCGCCGCGCCGCTCATGAAGCTGCCCCCCGGACCCGGTACGCTCGCGCCCGACGCCGCCGGCCTCCTCGCGCAGGCGACGAGCACCTGCCGCGGCGTTCGCACCTTCACCGCTGAAATCGCCGTGAGCGGATCGGTCGGCGCGATCAAAACGCGCGGCCGGCTGTCGGCGGGCCTTGCTGCTCCGGCGTCGGCGCGGCTCGAAGCCGTTGCGCCGTT
>QHWL01000265.1 GCA_003222555.1 Acidobacteriota bacterium
GCGAACTGCTCGAAAAGGTGCGCGAGTTCGGCGACCATCCAGCGGTTCTGCTGGTCGCGCTCGGCAACGAAATTCCTCCTGGCGTGGTCCGTTGGCATGGTCGTGTGCGCGTCGAGCGCTTTCTTCGCGAGCTCTATCAGGACGCCAAAACCGCGTCGCCCGAGAGCCTCTTCACCTACGTCAATTTCCCGCCGACCGAGTTTCTCGATATCTCCTTCTTCGACGTCTGCGCGTTCAACGTGTACTTGCATCTTGAACCCGAGCTGCGCGCGTATCTCGCGCGACTGCAGCACATCGCCGGCAACAAGCCGCTGCTTCTGGCCGAGGCGGGCGCCGACTCGATTCGCCAAGGTGAAGCCGGCCAGGCCGACATCACGGCAATGCACGTCCGCGCCGCGTTCGAGGAAGGCGCTTGCGGCGCCGTCGCGTTTGCATGGACCGACGAGTGGTGGCGGGGCGGCCATCCGGTCGAGGATTGGGGGTTCGGTCTGGTCGATCGCGACCGCCATCTGAAGCCGGCGGCGCTCGCCGTCGCTTCCGCTTTCGAAGACGCGCCGTTCGCACGTGAAATCAGAGCGTCGTGGCCACGCGTGTCGGTGGTGGTGTGCGCCTACAACGCCGCGGAGGTACTCGAAGACTGTCTCGCCTCGCTCGAGCGGCTTACCTATCCCGACTACGAAATCATTCTGATCAACGACGGCTCGCGCGATCGCACTGGCGAAATCGGCCATGCCCATCCCCGAGTGCGCGTCATCGACACCCCCAACGCCGGCTTGAGCGCCGCGAGAAACATCGGGTTGGCCGAAGCGAGCGGTGAAATCGTCGCGTACACCGACGCCGACGTGCGGGTCGACCGCGACTGGCTCACGTTCCTCGTCCAGCCGTTTCTCACATCGGATGTCGTCTGCTCAGGTGGGCCCAACGTTGTCCCACCCGACGATCCGCCGATGGCCCAATGCATCGCGCGCGCGCCAGGAGGCCCGGCGCACGTGCTGCTCGACGATCGGATCGCGGAGCACGTGCCCGGCTGCAACATGGCGTTCCGGCGCGAAGCGCTCCTCGCGATCGGCGGATTCAACCCAATCTACCTCCGGGCCGGCGACGATGTGGATGTGTGCTGGCGGCTGCAGGCGCGGGGCTGGAAGATCGGCTTCGCTTCGTCCGCGCTGGTCTGGCATCGGCATCGCTCCTCGGTGACCGCGTACTGGCGCCAGCAGGTCGGCTACGGTGAGGGCGAAACCTGGCTGATGGCGCATCATCCGGAAAAGTTCCTCGACGGCCACCTGCTTTGGCGCGGGCGGATTTACAGCCCGCTCCCGTTCGTGCGGTCGCTTTCCGGGACGCGCATCAACGCGGGCGTCTGGGGGACGGCGGCGTTTCCGTCGGTCTATCGCACCGACGTGCATCCATTCGCGTTTCTGCCACACTCGATCAAGTGGCAGGCCCTGTCCTTCGTGCTCGCCCTGGCGGGCCTGGGCGTTGCCGAGAACGGCAATCACCGATGGGCGGCCGTGCTGCTGCTCGGCAGCGGCGGCGTCGGCATTGTCGCGACGATCGCGAAGAACGTCGCCTACGCGATGCGCTCCGAAATCGATTCGCTGCCGGGCCTTGGCCCGCGCGCGACCGGCATGAACGCGGTACCCCGGGTGCTGGCTCGGCTGTGGTGTCGGGGAACGGTCGCCTATCTTCACTCTATACAGCCGCTTGCGCGCGTGCGCGGACGCATCCGCGGCATGCTGTTACCGCCTGAAGTAGCCCTTCCGCGGGGGCAGCCGCAAACGAGCCGCGGGCCGCGGCCCTCACTCGGCGAAGCGTGGCGCGCGCTGCTGTTGATCTCGGGCAGCATCACCGAAGATCGCTTCTGGAGCAAGACGTGGACGTCGGCAGACCGAGTCCTGTCGCAGCTCACCGACTGGCTGCGGCGATCGCGCGCCGTGCGCACGATCGAGATCGACGAAGGCTGGTCCGACGACCGCGACGTCAGCCTGTTCGTCGGACGATGGGCGTGGCTGGACGTGCGGGCGCTCGTCGAGGATCACGGCGCGGGGAAAGCGCTGCTGCGCGTCAGCACGCATCTGAGGCCGACGACGTTCGGCGTCGTCAGCGCGCTCAGCCTGGGCGCGGCGCTCCTGGTGGCTGCCGCGGCCGGGGTCGCGGCGAGACGGCCGCTCGCCGGCGCCATTGCCGCCGGCCTGACGCTTGTTGCCAGCGCGTATGCTGCCTGGCGCACGGCGCAGGCGACCGCCATTCTCCGGCGCGGCATCGAAAGGGTCGCGATGAGCGGGGGCATGTTGACCATGCCTTCAGGTCCCGCGCGTGCGCCGATCATGGCGCCATCGCTTCTGCGGACTTACGGCCTGCGCAGCGCAATGATGTTCGTGCTCATGATTCTGGCGCTGGGCGCCGGCACGTTCATGCTGCGCGAAGCGGCCACGGCTCAAGTCATCGGCGCCCGCAAGGGGTACGCTGGCGACTATGGCCCCGCGATCCAGGCGTGGCTCGACACCCCAGGCGGGATTGTCGTCGCGCCGACCGGCGACGTGTACTTCGCCGACTCGAACAACGACGTGATCCGGCGCATCGACGCCGCCAACCGAATCATCACGCCCGTCGCCGGGAATCACGACCTCGGCACCGGCTTTTCGGGCGACAACGGGGACGCCACCAACGCTCAACTCGACACACCGGATGGCGTGGCGATTGCGCCGGATGGCGATCTGATCGTGGCCGACTCACACAACGATCGGATTCGCCGTGTCGACAGACCCACGGGTGTCATTACGACGGTGGCGGGCTCTGGCGAAAACGGGTACGACGGGGACGAGAAGCTGGCCACCAAGGCCGCGCTCAACACGCCGAGCGCCGTCGCATGCGCGCCGAACGGCGACATTTACATCGCCGATACGCTGAACAACCGCATCCGAATGATCGATCACGCGACCGGCTTCATTCACACCGTGGCGGGCGACGGAACGACGGGCGACACAGGACCGATCGGCGACGGCGGCCCGGCGACGAGCGCCAGGCTCTTCATGCCGGCCGACGTGGCGCTGGCGCCCAACGGCGATCTCTACGTCGCCGACATGCACCACAACCGCGTCCGCAGAGTCGACGCCAAGACGCACATCATCACAACGGTCGCCGGAAACGGCAAGTGGGGCTATGGCGGCGACGACGGCCCCGCCACCGCCGCCATGCTGACGCCTGCCGGAATCGCGGTCGTGCCCGAGCCGCGCGGCAACGTGATGATCTTCATCGCGGACTACTACAACGGGCACGTCCGCGCCGTCGGCGCTGACGGAATCATCCGCGACGTGAGCGACGAGGGTCAGGAAGCGTTGGGCGCGCCGACGCGTGTCGCGTTCGCGCCGAGACGGGGCTGGCTCTACGTCACGGACTCGAGTCAAGACCGGATCGTCGTGCTGAACGTCCCGAGGCTCGCGCCGAACCGGGTGCCGCCGCGGCCCCTGCCGCCGGCCAGGAAGGCGGGCTGAGGTGAGCCAGACGCCGCCTACCGGCGCCGCCGCGGTCCAGCAGCCGCTCATCCCGTGGACGCTGTCGTTCCTTCGCCCCTACCGCGCGCGGGTGACGCTGCTGGCCGGCTTGCTGCTGCTCGAGATCGCCCTCGGTGCGCTCCAGCCCTGGCCGCTCAAAGTCGTCATCGACAACGTGCTGCAAGGACGTCCCTTCCCGGAGCCGATCGCGCACTGGCTCGCGATGGCGACCGGCGGCCGGCCGGGGGCGCTGCTCATCATCGTGGTGATCGCCGGTGTGCTGCTGCAGGTCACCAACCAGCTCGTTTCGATGTACGGCACGCAGGTGCAAGTGGATGCCGGTCAGCGGATGGTCTACGACCTGCGGGGCCGCCTGTTCGAGCACCTGCAGGCGCTCGGCCTTCATCATCACATCACGACGAGTACGGGCGACGCCGTCTACCGCATCGACGTCGATGCCTATTCGATCGAGAACCTGGTGATGAGCGGCATCTTCCCGCTCGCCTCGTCGGTCATCACCCTCGCCGTCATGTTCGCGATTCTCGTGAAGCTCGACGTCACCGTCGCGCTGCTCTCGCTGACCGTCGTCCCGTTCCTGTATCTGTGCCTCCGCTATTACATGACGACGCTCGTGAGCCGGACCGAGCGCGTCAAAGAGCTCGAGTCGAAGCTGGTCGAGCGGCTGTTCGAAGTGTTCGCGGCGATGCGTCTGGTCAAGAGCTTCGCGCGGGAGGCGCACGAGACCGATCGATTCGTCACGACGGGCCACAACGTGATGCGCTCGCGCATCAGCATCACGTGGCAGGAATCGCTGTTCTCGGTCGTCGTCAGCACGATCACGATTCTGGGCACGGCGCTCGTGCTGACGGTCGGCGGCATGCACGTGCTGCAGCGCAAGATGACGATTGGCGACCTGCTCGTCGTCATCGCCTATCTGGGCGCGGTGTACGGGCCGCTCTCGGCGATCGCGCACACGACCGGCCAGCTTCAGGGTGCGGTTGCCGGCG
>QHWL01000266.1 GCA_003222555.1 Acidobacteriota bacterium
ATAGGGCGATCGCTGCACTGATGCCAACCCTATTTACAGGTCGACGTGCAAATCGGCCAACGGACGTCGAAATCCGACCACATCGCGCGAGAATCCAGTCGAAGTCAAGCTGGGCATCATCAGGCGCTGTCGGGGTGACCAAGCCCATCGGTTAATTCCTGCCAGGCGATTCAGACACTCCTAAAGCTAATCCGATCGTCCGCCGACAACTCTAGTACCCCCGCGCAACACCGCACTCGTGGTGCACCTCTGTAAGGGAGCCTGACAAATTCGGCGTGAGGACAGGTCTGGACTCCGGGGAACGTCGGACCCTATTCGCGTGAGACTCGTGAACATCGCACTTGGGGAACGTTTTTATGATGAAGGCCGTCGCAGTCGCGTGGGTGTCACTCTTGATCGTAGCGGGGTCGCTCAACGGAGCCGAGCGCCTGGTCATGCGGGTATCGCCGTTAGTAGCCATGGCGCCGGCGTGGGTGACGCGCCAGCGTGGGTGACGGTCCAAACGACGGTCGAGGCGGATACCGAAAACCGAGCGCTCGAGATTATCGTCGAGTCGAACGATTTCTACCGAAGCAGCATGATCCAGCTCGACGGTCAGCACGCGCCACGGGTAAGCCTGTTCCAGTTCCCAAACCTGCCGGTTGGGCAGTACCAGATCACCGGAATTGTCGCCGGCTTAGCGGGCCGGCGTGCCACGGCGACCGGCTGGCTCGTCGTCTCTGGGCGTTCGCCGCGCTGAACGAAAAAAGAGGACGTTTAAACGCAGAGCTCGCAGAACACGCAGAGAAATCCTTGGGCATTTCTTCTCTGCGGCCGCAGCGTCGCCAACCAGATCACACAGGTCGTCACCAATACGAACCCCGCGAGTGAGGCCTTCGTCATCCGCGAGTTCTCGATCGTGCAGCGTGACGCGAATGGCGCTATCACCGGCGTGCAGAACCCGTACGCGGAAATCGACTTCAAGTCAATGTCTTCAATGCCGACAATTTCCAAAACCCGAGCGCGACGCTCCCCAACGCCCTGGCCAGCAATAGCCTGAGGGAAGCCAACAAGGTTCAGCCGGGTCAGGCATACACCTCGGCCGCGGGAGGTACGTTCGGGACGATCACGAGCGAGCACGGTCGGCCGTACCGTCGGTCTCGGGACCAGCCGGCAAGTGCAGTTCGCGTTACGTTGGAACTTCTAGATACGGTTGACGACCACACGGGGCTGACGGTGTGATGAAGTAATCATCACCTTCATCACGAAGGCACGAAGGCACGAAGGCACGAAGGCACGAAGCGTCACGAAAACCACGAAGGGCTTTTGTACAAAATTTTCTTCGTGATCTTCGTGGTTCTTCGTGCCTTCGTGGTTCTTCGTGGCTTCGTGATTAGCGCGTGATTAGCGCCCGTGCATACCCTCGAGCCGCCGGGTCGCGACCCGCGCCAGCAGCGAACACAGGAGCACGATCGTCACCAGGACGAGCGCACCCGCCCACGCCTGTCGATGCCAGTCCTGATAGGGCGAAATCGCGTAGCTGAACACCTGCACGGTCAGCGACGCGATCGGCTGCGTCAGCTTCGTGGTGAAAAACCGGTTATTGAACGACGTGAACAGCAGCGGCGCCGTTTCGCCCGCAATGCGCGCGAGCGCCAGCACGATGCCGGTGACAATGCCGGGAAGGGCGGACGGCAGGACGACCGTGAAGACGGCGCGCGCGCGCGTCGCGCCGAGCGCGAGCGCGCCCTCGCGCATCGTTTCCGGGACCAGCAGCAGCAGCTCTTCGGTCGTCCGCGCGATAATCGGAATCATCATGACGCCGAGGGCGATCCCTCCGGCGATGGCGCTGAACTGCTTGAACGGCAGGACGGCAATCCCGTAGACGAACACGCCGATGACGATCGACGGGACGCCGTTCAAGGTGTCGGCGGCAAAGCGCACCAGCGCAGCGAACCGCGTCCCCGCGTATTCCGACGTGTAGACCCCGCTCAACACGCCGATTGGCACCGCCATCAGCGATCCAAGGCTCACCAGGATGAGCGTGCCCGTGATCGCGTTCGCCATGCCGCCGCCCGGCTCGCCCACCGGCTTCGGCATGTTCGTGAAGAACTCGAGGTTGAGGGCCTGGATGCCCTGGCTGACGACAAAAAAGAGGATGAGCGCCAGCGGGATCAGCGCGAGCAGCACGGCGCACGCGCAGAGCGCGACGAAGATCGAGGACCACGTCTTGCGGCGGCTGCGGCTGGATGTCATGCGACCGCGTCTGCCGGCGTCGCCGCGGCTGGGGCCGGGGCCGTCTTGGCGCTCCGCGCCATGCTCCAGATCAGCAGGCGCGAGAGGGAGTTGACGATCAAGGTGATGACGAAGAGCACGAGACCTATCTCGATCAGCGCGTCCAGGTAAAGCTCGTCGGCCGCTTCGGTGAACTCATTGGCGATGACGGCCGCCATGGTGTATTGCGGCGCGAACAGCGAGAGCGAGACCTGGGGGTTGTTCCCGATGACCATCGTCACTGCCATCGTCTCGCCGAGCGCGCGGCCGAACCCGAGCATGACCGCGCCCACGATCCCGGTTCGCGCGTAGAAGAGCGCCGCAGCAATGGCTTCAAATCTCGTGGCACCGAGCGCGTAGGCGCCCTCGCGCTGCGCCATCGGTACCGACTTGAGCACCTCACGCGCGACCGACGAAGTGAACGGAATCACCATGATCGCCAGGATCAGGCCGGCCGAGAGCATTCCGACGCCAAAAGGCGGACCGCTCAAAACCGGCCATTGACGAAGCGACGCCGGCATGGCCGTCTCGAAGGCGCGCACCGCGGGGACCATCACGAAGATGCCCCACAGACCGTAGACGATCGAGGGAATCGCGGCCAGCAGCTCGGTGAGAAACACAAGCGGCTGCCTCAGAGCCGCCGGGGACAACTCGGAGATGAACACGGCGATGCCGAGCGCGATCGGCGCCGCCAGAAGAAGCGCGAGAATCGACGAGTACAGCGTGCCCCAGATGAACGGCAGCGCACCGAAGTTGCCGGCGACTGGATCCCAAATCTCCGTGCGCCAGAAGTTGAAGCCGAACTTCTGGATCGAAAGCATCGACTGCCTGGTCAGCTCGAAGCCGATCGCGACAACGACCAGTACGAGAACGATGCCGAAGAGCCCCGTCCCCAGGCGGAAGCCGAGATCGTATGAACGCTTGACCACCTGTTCGTCCTATCCCTCCTGCCCTACCCGCCCCACCTGCCCTTCCTGCCCCACCCGCCCCTATGAGACTTTGATCCTCCCGAGCGCGGCCATCTCGAGCTTGACAACGGCGTCAGGCAGCGGCGCGTAGCCGAGATCGGCGCAGTACTTCTGGCCGTCTGTCAGCGCCCACTTCACGAAGTCGACCATCGTCTTGGCCTGCGTCTTGTCCTTCGGGTTTTCGTAGAGCAACAGCCATGTGAAGGAGGAGATGGGGTAAACACCTTTACCCTCGGCGTTCGTGATCGACACCCGGAAGTCTGCCGGCATCTTGGCGGCCGCCGCCGCAGCCGCCGCTGTGACGGAGTCGACCGAGGCGCGCAGAAATTCGCCGGCCATGTTCTGCACGGAACCGTAGCTGATCTTCTTCTGCAGGGCGTAAATCAGCTCGACGTAGCCGATCGATCCCGGGCTCTGCGTGACCAGCCCCGCTACCCCCTCGTTCCCTTTACCGCCGACGCCGGTCGCCCAGTTCACCGACGTGTTCACGCCAACCTTGCTCTTGAACCCGGGCGAGACCTTGGACAGGTAATCGACCCAGATGTAGGTCGTGCCAGACCCGTCGGACCGGTGGACGACCGTGATGTCGGTGCCAGGCAGATTGACGCCGCCGTTGAGTTTCACGATTGCCGGATCGTTCCATTTCGTGATCTTGCCGAGAAAGATGTCGGCAAGCACCTGGCCGGTGAACTTCAGCTCGGCGTTCACATTCGGGATGTTGTAAACCGGCACGACCGCGCCCAGTACCGTCGGGAAATGGAGAATCTTCCCCGGCGCCGCCAGCAGCTGTTCACTGGTCATCGGCCCGTCGGTCGCGCCGAAGAACACTGTCTGGTTGCTGACCTGACGGATGCCGCCGCCCGAGCCGATCGATTGATAGTTGATCTGCACCGTCGGATGCAGCTTGTTGTATTCGGAGAACCACTTCGAATAGATCGGGTAAGGGAAAGTGGCCCCTGCTCCGTTGATTTGCACGGTTTGTGCGGCGGCGCCGGCCACCAGCGCAGCGGCACACGCCAGAGTCGCAAGAAACCATCGAGTTGATGTCATTGCAGTGACCTCCATTCAGTCAACCGTCCGCTTAGAAGTTGATCAGTCCATGCAGGAAGATCGTCTTCGTGGGCGGTGTCGTGATGTTGTCGAACGTCTGGCCGTCGTAGTCGAAAAGGATCGCGGTGCTGACGTTGCCTTGGTGCGGGAACCAGTACGCCACGCCGGCGATCGTCCGGTTCTGGTGTTGATCGTTCAGCATCGTGACGCCGGGATTTGGCGACGTCGATGCCGGCGCGCGCGACGTGGTCGACGTATTGGGCGTAAAGTGATCGTACCGCAGCAACGCCTCCCACGACGAGCCATTGGCCATCGGCGCGCGCGGCGTCGCCCAGACCGAGTAGCCATTACTCGAAGCATCCGTGGCAGTCGCCAGCGTCCGATCTTTGGCGCCGAGGTAGTCGAACCCGGCGTTCAGGTAGTTGTGTTCGAACGTCAGGTTGCCCATCACGCGCTTACGCTCGTCGCTGCCGTTGTAGTGGTCGTTATAGTAGACGAGATGCGCACGAAGCCCCCGCAGTACCGGCAGGTTGGTGGCGAACGGGCGGACCGTGCCGCGGAATTCAAGCGCCTTCTGGTCGTTGACTTCGGTTTTTTGGTAGTTCTCGCCGTTGTAGACGCCCACGTGCAAGTCGCCGTAGTTGGAAGGGAAGTTGTAGTGGAAAGAGGCGCCCGCATCCGAAGACGCCATGATCGTCGGAAGCGGGATGCGCTCGGCGAACACCGTGCCCTGGAAACGATAGCGGTAAATCCCCTCCTCGAAGTCGACCCAGGGCGTCTGCTGGATGCCTAGCCGCGCCCACGAGCCCCTCGTCATCCAATCGTCGAAGTTGAACTGGGCGTACGCGTACTTGATGCGAAAGACAAGGCTGTCACTGGACACGCTGTTCCCCGTGCCGAGAGTGAGCAAGCCGCTCTCTCGAGTGATATCGGGCGTGACGCGGAACGCGACGAGATGCGAGACCTGGCCGGTGATGTTGAGGTAGGCGCGTCCGACGTCGAACGAGTTCTTGTTGACGGTGTTCCCGTCGGCGTCGGTGATTTTCGGGTTTGTCTGATATGAGTAATTCGGGAAGAGCGTCATCCCAACCCTGATTGCCGGCGTGTCGTCGGGCGGCGTGTAACCCGCGGCAGGGGTGACCTGCGCCCAAGCCGTGCCCGAACACGCGCATAGCACCGCACTCATGACGGCGCTCCGAACCCGCGCAGGCGACCACCAGCAAGCTGTCAACTCCCGTATCCTCCCGCGGACCCACGGCCCGCAGTCTTGTTATAACGTGACGCTGCCGGCCGTGTGTATCGTCCGTACTTCGCGCGTGTTACATGATTGTTAAATCAGGTTGTCCAGCCCCTGGGGAAGCGGCCGCGGATGGGCGGCGCCCACCGTCGTTTCGGCGCAGAAACGCGCCGTTGCGGGTCTCGGACAGAAACTCCTCCCGCACCAGGGTCGACAAGACCGCGTCGCAAATCGCCGGATCCAGGTTCCACAGACGCCGCGCCTGGCCGCTCGTCAGGGCAAGGCCGGGCATCTCTAGGCACTCCATCCGGATCCGGTTGACGAGATCCTGAAGCTCAATGGATGGCGTCGCCATGGTTTCTCCTGTCTGATGTCAAACGCGCGTCATCGACAAGGGTGCTCCACGGCCGTCATGACATCGTGTCGTCCGTGCGTCGCCGGAGTAAATTCCTGCGGGGAGGACCTAAAGGAAGGCGTGACGGGAGCTTGTGAACAAATCACGTTCAACGCAGAGACCGCGGAGCCCGCCGAGAAGAAATGCCCAAGAATTTCTCAGCGTGCCCTGCGAGCTCTGCGTTTAAGCGTCGCCTTTTTTCACAGGTCCAATTCAGTGCGAGGTCTTTTCGAGCGGCGCGAGCGTGATGAACCAGCTCTCGCACTCCGAGCGCGAGCCACCGCCCAGGGCCACCGTGAACACCAGATTGAGCGACGGGATTTCCCATTTCTGGCTGGCCCGGCTGCCGTCCATCGCGACGCGAAACGGCTTCAACAGGTTGTCGCGCGACTCGTGATCGCGATGCTCGTCCTGAACGCCTTTGAAGATGGCGAACTCGCGTCGCGGTCCCATATGGACTTCGAAGCGTCCCACGCCATTGACGACGTGATCGTAGACGCGCTCGCTGTACCGACCATCCGTCTCGCGGCAGGATTGCCAGTTGCCTTCGAGAACATTCCGAGGATCGTGCGAGAACGGCGTGAACTGCGCAGCCGCGGGGCGCACCACCAGCAGTGCCGAAGCTGCGAGCAGACCAGTTGAGAGCCAGGCACCCCTGGCGAGGAACGAGCGCACGGTGCTCCTTTCGCCGAAACTGCAGGCTATTAAAGGATACCATTAAAAGGCCCTGCCCTGCTTGACCGCATTGAAGCGCATGACACCGCAAGAAGCGTCCGCGACGGTCCGGCCGAAGCCGGACACTCCGACCGCACGGCTACTTCGTAACACACATTTAACAGACCCGACTCGGCTGCGAAACGTGTGGCCGGTATCGTCTGCCTGGATCTATGTCGAGACATCGCGTCCTCATCGTCGAAGACGAGCACGACATCGCGGGTCTGATCAAGCGGACGCTGGAGCGAACCGGAGAGAT
>QHWL01000267.1:0-999 GCA_003222555.1 Acidobacteriota bacterium
CGGATTTTCGTAGTGATCAATCACCTTGCTCGAATAAGCCATTTCTGAATCTCCTGAACCTGACCGTCGTCGGTCCTTGGTTCTTAGTCCTTCGTCCCTGGTCTTTTTCCTATGCTCGCGGGGCCCCACATCTTTCACGGCGCCGGGGCCCCACCCCCGGCGCTCCTGGCTCAAGGCTGTCGCTCGCTCTCGGATGGCGGCGACGCCGCAGGGCGCTTAGTCCGTCTGCCACTGCATCGTTGACAGATCCACACCTTCTTTGGCTAACTCGTAGAGCGGCGACATCTCGCGCAGCCGCGTCACGACGGTTATCAGCTTGTCGGCGACATAGTCGACCTCTGCGTCGGTCGACCAGCGGCCGAGCCCAAAGCGAATCGACGAATGCGCCAGATCGTCGCCGGCGCCGAGCGCCTTCAACACATATGACGGCTCGAGACTCGCCGAGGTGCACGCCGACCCGGACTACACCGAGACGACATTGATGACCATCAGCAGCGATTCGCCCTCGACATACGCGAAGCTGATGTTCAGGTTGTGCGGCAACCGATGCTCGGTCGACCCGTTGATGTAAATCTCGTCGAGCCCTTTGTGCAGCCGATCGTCAAGACGATCCCGCAGCTTACGAAGCCGCTCGCCTTCGGCTGCCATCTCCTGCTTGCACAGCTCGGCGGCCTTGCCGAAGCCGACGATGCCAGGCACGTTCAGCGTGCCGGAGCGCATGCCTCGCTCGTGACCGCCGCCGTCGATGATGGGCGCGAGCAACACGCGCGGGTTCCGCCGCCGCACGTACAGCGCTCCGACGCCTTTCGGCCCGTACATCTTGTGCGCGCTAATCGACGCCATGTCGACCTTCAGGTCGTTCACGTTGAAGGGCACCTTGCCCACGGCCTGCACGGCGTCGGTGTGGAACAGGACCCCCTTTTCCTTCGCGATCGCGCCGATCTCCGCGATCGGCTGGACGACGCCGATCTCGTTGTTGGCGGTCATGATCGTGATGAG
>QHWL01000267.1:1007-5851 GCA_003222555.1 Acidobacteriota bacterium
AGGATCGTCTTGTCCGTAATCGCGTTCCGCAGCTCGTCGAGACTGATGAGCCCGTCTTTCCGCACCGGCAGGTACGTGACGCGGTAGCCCTCCTTCTCGAGCCGCTTGCACGTGTCGATAACCGCCTTGTGCTCCGTGACGCACGTGATGATGTGATTGCCCTTCTCCCGATACATCTCGGCGACGCCTTTGATCGCAAGGTTGTCCGATTCGGTCGCGCCGCTCGTGAACACGATCTCTTTGGCGTTCGCGCCGATGAGGTCGGCGATCTGCTTGCGCGCCTTCTCCACCGCTTCTTCGGCTTCCCAGCCGAACGGATGGTTGCGGCTTGCGGCGTTGCCGAAGTGCGTCGTGAAGTACGGCACCATCGCCTCGACGACGCGCGGATCGACTGGCGTCGTGGCGTGATAGTCCATGTAGATTGGAAGGTTAATTGCCATCGTTCGTCCTCGCAGGGCTGAAATCCGGCGCCACAGCCACCGCGTAGCCTTTCATGGCTGCGCTCCTCACAAATGCGTGTGCAGTACCGCGGCGCGCATTGGCGCCGGCGTCGGAGGTTCCGACGCCAGCTCGGCGATTGTGCACTCGCCGAGCGCGGTCAGAATCCGCTCCCGCACCCGCCACAGCGGATCGCGCACGTTGCATTTCGCATACTGATCGCACCGTCCATCATCGGTCGTACAGGCGGTGACCGTGACCGGCCCGTCGATCGCCTGAATCACGTCGGCCACCGAAATCTGAGCCGGCAAACGAGCCAGCTGATAGCCGCCGTGCGTACCCTGATGGGACGCGAGAAGGCCCCGGCGCACCAGCCGCTGGAGCACCTTCGCCATCAACTCGATCGGTATGTCGTACTGCTCGGCGATCTCCCGGGCGCTCGACGACCCGCGGTCGCTTTGTAGCGCCAGATGTTTCATCGCCATCAAGGCGTAATCCGCCTTTTTTGAAAGCCTGAGCATATGGTCCGATCTAAATACGACCGGTCTAGTCCGATATTAGCACCCCAGGGCCACCCGCACAAGCCAATCTGCGCGGAGCTTTGCGGCAACCGCTAGTACTTCGGCTGGGTCGGGTCAATCTTGTCCACCCAGTCGAGAACGCCGCCTCTGAGGTTGAGCACCCGCTTGAATCCGACGGATCGCAGGAAATCGGCCGCCTTTGCGCTCCGCGTGCCCATCTTGCAGTGCACGACAATCTGCTCGTCGGGATCGAGCTCCTGGTAGCGCCTCGGCACGTCGCCCAGCGGGATCAGGACCGACCCCGGTATCCGATTGATTTGGTACTCGTTGGGTTCGCGGACGTCGACGATCTTCAAGGGGTCGCCACGGTCGAGCCGCTGTTTCAGCTCGATCGACGAGATTTCCGTTGCATTGTTCTGAATGTTCTGCACGGATGTGGGCTCCGGGGCGGGATGAATCCCGCAGAACTGCTCGTAATCGATGAGCTGTTTCACGGTCGGATGAGTGCCACACACCGGGCAGTCGGGATCCTTGCGAAGCTTCAGTTCCCTGAAGCGCATACGCAGCGCATCGAAAATCAAAAAACGGCCGATGAGCGGTTCGCCGACTCCGATGATCAGCTTGATCGTTTCAGTGGCTTGAATCGTACCGATGATGCCTGGCAGCACGCCGAGCACGCCCCCCTCCGCGCAGCTCGGCACGAGTCCGGGCGGCGGTGGTTCGGGATACAGGCAGCGATAGCATGGGCCGTCCTTGGTCGCGAATACGGAGGCCTGCCCTTCGAAACGGAAGATGCTGCCGTAAGCGTTTGGTTTACGCAATAGGACGCACGCGTCGTTGACGAGGTAGCGTGTCGGAAAATTGTCCGTGCCGTCGAGGATGATGTCGTAGGGATCGAATAGCTCGAGCGCGTTCTGCGACGACAGCGCGACCTCATGGGTCGCAATGGTGATCTCGGGATTCAGCGTGGTCAGGCGATCTTTGGCCGACGCGAGCTTCGACCGTCCGACGTCAGGGGTCCCGTGCAGAATCTGTCGCTGCAGGTTGCTGAAGTCGACGACGTCGAAATCGACCAGGCCGAGCGTGCCGACGCCGGCTGCGGCGAGATACATGGCAGCGGGCGATCCCAACCCGCCCGCGCCGATGCACAGCACTTTGGCCGCCTTCAGCTTCCGCTGCCCCTCCATGCCGACCTCCGGCATGATCAGATGCCGGCTGTAGCGTTTGATCTCGTCGTTGGTGAGCGACGGCAGCTCACGGTCCGGCCCCGTCTTCGCACGGGAAAAGGGGTACGACCCCTTTTCCGCGACGCCCGCTGTCGAAAAGGGGTCGTACCCCTTTTCCGCACCGGCCGGGGCTCCACCTGCGACCGACGGGATGATGCTGACCGTGTCGCCCGGCTGCACGGGCGTCTGCTCTTTCTGCAGATATCGAATGTCTTCGTCGTTCACGTACACGTTGACGAAACTGCGCAGGTGTCCCTGATCGTTGTACAAATGCGCCTTCAGACCCGTGTGTTTCGTCGTCAGGTCCACCAGAAGCTCACCGACGGTTTTCCCTTCTGCGTCAACTGCGTCCTTCTTTTCGGTATAGGGCCGAAGCGGTGTCGGAATCAGGATTTTCGTCGCCATGAAGCTCGCCCTCTTCAAATATGGATCGGTCGTCTTTGAGCCACCACACGGTAATGTCGCCCGCCTGGCCGGAGGCGACCGAGACAATCACGTAGGCAAACGTCGGCCACGCGTGGTCCAGATCGTATTGCGACGGCCGCGCGGGATGGTCGGGATGAGAGTGATAGAACCCGAGAAGCTCGCCACCAAGCTCGCGCCCGCGCTGTTCGGCCAGTCGATAGTCCGACGGCCGCACCAGAAATCGTCGGCGCGGTCCCTCCTCGGTCGTGTTGGGCAGCGCCACGGTCGCCTCGACGCGGTTGCCCCGCCCCACCAGCGCACCGCAGCATTCATGCGGATACGTTTCTTCGCCGTGACGCCGGATCTCGTCCTCGAAGGCCGAAGCGAGGCTCAGTCGGCGATCAGGCATCGGCGTTCCAGAACTTCTCGGTCAAATACTTTTCTGCCCCGTCGGGAAACACGGTGACGATGACGCCGCGATCGAGGCGACGGGCGACGTCGAGCGTCGCGGCCAGCGCCGCACCCGATGAGATTCCCGCAAGCGCCCCTTCCACGCGCGCGAGACAGCGCACCATCTCGTACGCCCGCTCGCTCTCGACGCGAAGATCCTCGTCGGCCAGCGCGGGATCGTAAATGCCGGGCACGATTGCCGAGTCCATGTGCTTGAGCCCCTCGAGGCCGTGGAAGGCCGTCGCCGGCTGGAACGAAATGAGCTTGATCGCCGGGTTGTAGCGACGCAGCCGGCGCCCGACGCCCACAAACGTGCCGCTCGTGCCGAGTCCCGCGACGAAGTGGGTAAGGCTGCCGCTCGTCTGCTCGATGATCTCGGGGGCCGTGGTGTCGTAATGAGCGCGCCAGTTCGCGTCGTTGTTGTACTGGTCCGCATAAAAGTAGCGCCCGGGTTCAGACGCGTGCAGCCTTCTCGCCTCGCGGATCGCGCCGTCGGTTCCTTCGAGCGGATCGGTCAGCACGAGCTCGGCGCCGAACGCCCGCAGAATCAGCTTCCGCTCCTGGCTGGCGTTCTGGGGCACGCAGAGCTTCACTTTGTACCCGCGCGCCGCGCCGATCATCGCATATGCGATCCCGGTGTTGCCCGACGTCGCATCGAGAATCGTCAGATCCGGTTTGAGCGCACCCGACGCTTCGCCTTCGGCGATCATCCGCGCCGCCGCGCGATCCTTTACGGAGCCGCCGGGGTTCTGCCATTCGACCTTCGCGTAGATCTCCACACCCGGCGTCTCGCGCTCGAAATTGCGAAGGCGGACGAGCGGCGTGCGCCCAATGAGATCGAGAATCGAAATGCCAGCCGTACGGTCCGCAGCCGGAGAGCTGGACGGGGAAACGGTTGAGGACATGGAGATATCTATATACGACCGAACTAGTCCGACATTATACCAACGGAAGTGTCAGTGTCAAAGGAGCGCAAGTCGATTTATACTCGCGGTTCGGAGTGACTGCCACGATATCTTCGCAAACTCAACGCAGCCAGACAGATCCGGGGGGGACCGGTCTCCGCAACATCCCAGGAGACCCGCCTCCCTCTGCGGATCTCGGTGCTCCTCAAGGAGACCCGTCCCCCTCTGTACGCGTCGGGGCCTGGCTCTTCCAACAGCGGACCTGGCTGCCTTTGCCGTTGATCGCGGCGATTCTTCTCCTCCCCGCCAGTCGGGATGTCGAACCGACACCGCTGTGGTTGTCGGGGGCCGCGCTCGTGCTCGCCGGGGAAGTGCTGCGACTCTGGGCGGTGCATCATATCGGCGTCATTTCCCGAACGCGCAGCGATCGGCTGGGGCCGCTGGTTTCGACCGGACCCTTTTCACTCACTCGCAATCCCCTCTATCTCGCCAACGTCGCGCTATGGGTCGGCTTTGCGATGAGCGCACGGCTTCTTTGGCTGGTGCCGCTCCTCCTCGTCGTGCTCGGCCTCGAGTATCACGCCATTGTGCGGTGGGAAGAACACCTGCTCACCGCGCGCCTGGGCGATAGTTATCGCGCGTACGCCGATCGCGTGCCGCGATGGGTTCCAGCCCGGGTACCCATCAACCCGGCTTCGAATCCAGGCGCATACTCGTGGCGCGAAACGTTTTTCAGCGAGCGCGGAACGCTCGTCGCGATAGCGGCAGGTTATCTGCTGTTGTGGTTAAAGATGCGCTAATGCATAAACGCATGAATGCATGAATGCACGAATGCACAAACGCAGATCCCGATTCGCCTGCATTGTTGCATTTGCATTTTCGTATCGCATTTTTGCATT
>QHWL01000267.1:5908-11331 GCA_003222555.1 Acidobacteriota bacterium
TTTTGCAGCGTTAAGGAGATGGCTTCCGCAACGTCTGCCACAGATACCACGACGCCACCGATCGATACGGCCGCCACGCTTCGCCCATCTTCAGAATTCGTTTGGCGTCCGGCGCTTTCCGCAATCGGTAGAGGTTTTGAACGGCCCGGACGATCCCGAGATCGCCCGCGGGCAGCACGTCGGGACGATGCAACCGGAACATCAGGAACATCTCCGCCGTCCAGCGGCCGAAGCCTTTCACCGCCGTCAACCGTTCGACCACCTCATCGTCTGTGAGCGCATCGAGCGCGTCGAGCTGCAGGCGCCCGTCAGCGATCCGTGCGCAGAGATCGCGCAAGTAGCCGACTTTCTGGCCGCTCAATCCGACGCCGCGCAGCGCCTCGTCGCCGAGCGCGTCGATGGCGGCCGTGCCGGGAATTTCGCCACCAGGAAACAGCGCGACGAAGCGGCCGAAAATCGTCGCCGCCGCTTTGGTCGACAGCTGCTGGCTCACGATCGCGCCGATGAGCGCCGTGAGATGATCGCTGCGCTGGCGCGCGGCGAGGCCGCAGGGACCGATGAGCTTGACGGCGACGCCGAGAATCGGATCGCGCCGCATGAGCAGCCGCCGGGCGCGGTCGTACTCTTCAGGCGTCACGGCTTCGTCACGCGGCACACACGATCCGGAAGCCGACGCTGTGAGCGTAGGTGTCGGGCGGCACCTGGTGCCGATACGCGCACCGCAGCATCCCGACGTCCTCGTTCACCCACGATCCCCCCCGGACGATCCGCATGCTGCCTGACTCGGGACCGCGCGGATTGCGGCTGTCGCTGATGCTGTAGTAGTCGCTGGCGTACCAGTCGGACACCCATTCCCAGACGTTGCCCGCCATGTCGTACAGCCCGTACCCATTCGGGGGATAGGTGCCTGTCGGACGCGTTCCCCGCTCATTCTTGACCGCCGGGTCCGAGAGAAAATTGCCTCGCGACGGATCGATATCGTCGCCCCACGGATAGCGCTGTCCGTCCGTGCCGCCACGCGCCGCTTTCTCCCACTCGGCTTCGGTCGGCAGTCGGGCGATGCGGCCGAGCGCGTCGGAAAGCCATCGGCAATAGGCCACCGCGTCGTCGTACGGCACGAGCACAACCGGGTGGCTGCCGTGACCGGCCGGCGGATGGCCGTCTTCCCACACATAGGCCGCCGCCAGTTCCTCGAACAGGCCGTCGCGGCCGCCCGACGCGATGAGCGGCAGCTCGCGAATGGACGGGGCCCGGTGGCCGGTCGCGTGGATGAACCGCGCGTACTCGTCGTTGGTGACTGGAAATCGGGCGATGAAGAATTCGCTCACGTAGACGCGGTGAACGGGACGCTCGTCGTCCTGGGCATTCGAGGCGCCCATCAGAAAGTCACCGGCTGGAATCCGCGCGAGATCGGGTGGCGTTGCGAGCGTCATCGTCTTGCGACCGCGCCCTGGTGTCGGCCCGCCTGTCAACACCTGTCATCGAAGGTGCCAGTATAGTCTACGACTGACCGGCCGCTTACGCCTACAAACGGAGTAAAGTGAGCGCGAGTGACCAAGGCGCGACACCAATGTCCGGTTCCGGTCGTCCGCGGTGACAGTCGATTCCCTTGGCGTTGGCTTCCGACATCTTGCGCAACCGTCCGTCAACCCTGCCGAAGATTTGCTTGCGATTGCGCACGACGTCAATGGTCGCCCGACCGTCCGGCGATCGCGCTCTTCAGCGCGGCCGGGTCGTACCCCTTGACGGCGCGCTCGCCGACAATGGTCAAGGGCACGGTGCGAAAGCCGCGCGCGATGAGCTCGTCGTACGCCCGATCGTCCTCGTCCACGTTCTTCGCGGTAAACGCGACGCCTTCTCGTGAAAGAAACTCTTTCACCTTCTCGCAGCTCTGTCAGGCGCTGCCGGTGTATACGATAACCATCGTCTTGGCATGGCGCGGGGGACCTGACATCATTCAGTGTGCCTGGGACCCCGCCCCCAGGCGCTCTCGCCGCCGCGCTCGCTCCGGCTCCGGGTCAAAGCCGCGACGCGTCCGGCGCCTCGGATCTCATTATGCTGCCGCTTGAAGGCCTCACGGTTCTCGATCTGACTCGTGTGTTGTCCGGGCCGTACTGCACGATGCTGCTTGGCGACATGGGCGCGCGCGTGATCAAGATTGAGCAACCGGGCAAGGGCGACGATACGCGCGCCTGGGGCCCGCCGTTCCTCCAGGGCGAGAGCGCGTACTTCCTGAGCATCAATCGCAACAAGGAAAGCGTCACGCTCGACTTCAAGCAGCCGGAAGGGCGAGCGATTCTCGACCGGCTGATCGCCAAGAGCGACGTGATGGTGGAAAACTTCCGGCCAGGCTCGCTCGGCAAGCTCGGCCTTGATTACGCGTCGCTCGCGACGCGCCACCCCCGACTCGTGTACTGCTCCATCTCGGGTTACGGTCACACCGGACCGCGAAAAGGCGAGGCGGGGTACGACGCCGTGATGCAGGCCGAAGGCGGCCTGATGAGCATCACCGGCGCAGCCGACGGGCCTCCGTTCCGCCTCGGCGTCGCGATTGCCGACGTCGTGTCGGGCATGTTTGCCGCGCAGGGGGTTGCGCTGGCGCTCTTCGCGCGGGAACGAACCGGCCGAGGACAGGCGGTGGACGTCGCCATGCTCGACTCGGTGGCGGCGTTGCTCGTCTATCAGGCGTCGATCTATTTCGCGACGGGCTCGGCCCCCTCGCGAATGGGCAACCGCCACCCCACGATCGTGCCCTACGAAACCTTCGCCGCTTCCGACGGCGACTTCGTGATCGCCGTCGGCAACGACGACCAATGGCGGCGCTTCTGCCGCGTGGCCGATCTGGAAGACGATGAGAAGTTCGCGACGAACCGGTCGCGGGTGACTCGATACGCCGAGTTGAAGCCAATTCTGTCCGACCGCCTGCGAACACGCACGCGAGCGCAGTGGATCGAAGAGCTCACGAAGGCCGGCGTCCCGTGCGGATCGGTGCGCGATCTGCACGAAGTGTTCAACGACCCTCAAATCGCGGCGCGCGAGATGATAGCCAATGTCGAACATGCGATGATTGGCCCGATTCGTCTGGTCGGCGTTCCCATCAAGTTCTCGGACACGTCGGCGTCGGTGCGCAGCGCGCCGCCCACTCTCGGCCAGCATACCGCCGCGGTGTTACAAGATGACCTCGGTCTGAGCCCGCACGAGCTCACCCTGCTGCAGGCTCGAGGTGTCATCTGATGGAGATCTCCGATGTCAGGAAACGGGTGCTCGAAACCATCGATCGTGCGAAACGGAACGCCGCCGGGCGGCGCGCGCGCGTCGATGAGGCCGGTCGCGAGTACGACGTCTTCCTCGAGCAAATCGCCGTGCCCGTGTTTCGGCAGGTCGCCAACGTGCTCCGCGCGGAGGGCTACCTCTTCAACCTGTTCACGCCGGGCGGCGGCGTGCGTCTGATGTCCGATCGGTCGGCGGAAGATTACCTCGAGCTCTTTCTCGACACGACTGAAGATCCGCCGCGCGTGACCGGACGAGCCAGCCGCAGCCGCGGCCGCCGTGTCCTCGAGTCCCAACGGCCGATCGGCTCGCCCGGCCCCTTGCGCGCACTGACCGAAGACGATGTGCTGGGATTCGTGATGAAGGAACTGGAGCCGTTTGTGGAACGATGAGCGGGTCGGGAGTCGTCTTTCAGTTCCGGTTAGTGTCGTTGCAGGTCTTGAAAACGACTCCCGACCCCGTTGTCTACGCCAACCGTTCGAGTACCGACGTATCGATACCCTGGCGCTTCAGCAGCTCCAAAAAGCCGGTCCGATCCGCCGCGTGGCGGTAGGCTTCGCGCACGTCGACAGCGCCGCTTTGAACGAGACCGACGAGGGCGTCGTTGAGCGGCGCCATTCCGTGCATCCGCCCGCCTTCAATCGCCATCGGCAGCTGCGAGGTTCGGCCTTCGGCAATAACGCTGGCGACCGCCGGAGTGTTGAGCAGCACCTCGCGCGCCGCAAGCCGGCCGCCGCCGCCCGACTTCAGGAGCAGCACCTGCGCGACCACGCCCCGCAGATTCTCGGCGAGCGCCAGCTGAACCTGCCGCCGATGCTCTGGCGGATACAGGTTGATGATGCGATCGATCGCGTCGGTCGCCGTGTGCGACGGGAAGCCGCCTATCACGAGCTGCCCCGATGCCGCGGCTTCGATCGCCACGCTGATGAGGGCCGCCGTTCGCAGCGACTCGACCACCAGCACGTCCGGGTCTTCCCGCAGCGCCGCGCGTACCACCACCAGCACCTCGTCGTCGCTGCCACGGACTTCGCGCTGGCTGACAGACGACGTACCGCGCTCGTGCATGACGTTAATTTCGCTCTCTATCGTGATGACCCGATCGCTGCGCGTCCGGTTGATGAGGTCCACGAAGGCCGAGATTAGCGTGCGCTTGCCGCTCTGCCGCGGGCCGGCGATGAGCACGAGCCCTTCCGGCTCCATCGCGAGCGATTGAATCTGGCGCGACAAGCCGAGCTGCTCGCTCGACACGGCGCGCACCGGCATCATGCGGAACACGCCGCCGGGGCCGCGGTGGTCGCGGAAACTCATACACCGGACGCGGCCAACACCGTCAAGATCGCTGATCCACTCGGTGGCGACACCGGTCCGCAGCGCTTCGTGATTGCGCTCCGGCACCAGCGTCAGCAGCAGCGACTCGACTTCGTTCGGCCCCAGCAGGGGTTCGCCCTCGAGCATTTGAATCTCGCCGTCGACGCGGACCGAGGGACGCGCTTGCGAGGAGAGATAGAGCGTCGACGCGCTGCGTGCGGCGGCTATGCGCAGCAGCCGATCGAGACCGAACGCTGGTGTCACCAGAGGGGGCGGCGTGTCGGATCGGATCGGGCTGCGCGTCATCGGCAGAACGACGGCCGGCTGGGCCATGCTGCCCGGCCCGGGAGAAGGCTGCCGTGGCGGTGGCGGCGCCGGTGAAATCGCCGCGGGTGGCGCCGTGAAATCGCCGCGGGTGGCGCCGGCGTCGGCGCGGGCGGCGGCACGACCGCCGATGGCGTGATCGCTGGTGCGGCCACCTCCGGGGGCATGACATGCGGTGGCGCGGCGTGCGGTGGCGGCACAACGGACGGTGACTTGACCGGTGTCGGTACCGCCGGTGCCGAGACGAGTGGCTTTGGCGTGAACGATGGCGGTGGCGGCAGCCAGGACGCTGCGGGAACCTGAGCGGCCGGCGGCGGAATCTCGTGAACAGGCGGCGGAACCTCAATGAGCTTCGATTCAATGGGCTCAGAAGTGAGCGTCGATTCAACGGGCTTAGACAGGTTCACGTCCGCGCTCTCGGCGCTCTCCCGCACTCTCGTCTCGTCAGGAAGCGCCAACCCTTCGTCGCCAAGGACTCGCACGACCTGCTCGGAGAGCGGTTCCTGCCGCGGTACCGCAGC
>QHWL01000268.1:0-4699 GCA_003222555.1 Acidobacteriota bacterium
CACCGACAGCCGTTGGATCAAAGACGCGAAAGCGCTCGAGCTGGAGCTCCGCCAGGCATCGGGCCAGACGGTCTCGCCCGCCGCGCAGAACAACGAGGAGCTGAAGTTGCTCGCGTTACGCGGGTTGATGCAGAACGACCCGGACCAAGCGCTGCCGATTATCGAAAAGATGCTGAACGGCAGCGACACACCCCGCGTCAAGGAGCAGGCCCTGTTTGTCCTGAGTCAGAGCCGTGCGCCGCGCGCGCGCGAGATCATCGCGGGCATCGCGAAAGGCACCACCAATCCGGATCTGCAGCTCAGAGCCATCCGGTATCTCGGAATCCTGCACGCGAGCCCGGAGCTGTTGGCCGCGTATCAAGGCGACCCGTCGATTGATGTGCGCAAAGCGATCGCGAATACCCTCTTCGCTCAACGCGACGCCGCGACGCTGGTCACCCTCGCCCGCGCGGAGAAGGATCCGGAGATGAAGCGAGAGCTGGTCTCGAAGCTCTCTTTGATGAAGAACAAAGAGGCCACAGATTACCTGCTCGAGCTGCTCAAGTGACGGGCGGCTAGCACTACTTTGTCAGAACCGCGGGATTCGGCCAGAAACCTGCCGCTCCCGCGAACTGCTCGACGGCGCGGGAAACCTTCGCTCCGGGACGTGGGCACAGCGGGAGCAGCTCCGTGAGCTGCTCCGAACTCGGGCCCTGCGCGTGCGGTTTCCATCTGCCGCTTGAGTCGCGCCGCTCGCAAGTGTTCGCGGGACCAGCAGGTTTCCGGCCGCTCGCGCGGGCGAGGGCTCCGGCTGCGGAGCGGTTCGAACTCGCGCGACACGCGAAGATCCTAAAACGCCTCCGTAGGCCACCGGCCGCGTCGATCCCGATTGACGCCCCGATTTCTGCGAATCACCACGGGCGGTGATTGTTGATGACGCCAGCGGTAGAATCAGCCGAATCGACGCGGGCTGCGAAGGGCTCGCCGGAGGAGGCGTTTTTCCGCGCGACGTTCGAGCTCCGCGGCCGGAGCCCTCGCCCGCGCACCTCGCCGACTGGAACGATCTGACAAATTAGTACTAGGCACTCAGCGGTCCGGTCTGATTGGCGGGCGTGAGAATCGGTTTGGAGGTGTTCGCCGTCGATTGACGCCCGTGCATGCCAGCAATGAACAGCAGCCCGCCGAGGACGCAGACGCAGAGACGGGTGTTTGCGGCGATCGGCGCGACGCTGGTTCGGGGGGCACCGCCAGGTCTAGAATGGCGCTGACGGCACGTCGAATGAACGCTTCCACGCGAGTCCTACGCGCTGGTTCCACCTGTGGATGCAGCACGGTCCAGCGGTTCCTCTCCACGCTGTTGATCCTCGTCTCTGTCTCGCTCCTGCCAAGGCCCACGATCGCGCAAACCAACACGGCAGAAATCGCCGGCGAGGTCCGGGACCCGCAAGGCGGCGTGCTGCCCGGCGCGACCGTCACGGCGTCGCACGCCGGCAGCGGATTCCGTTTAGTTCGCGTGTCCGATCAGGTTGGACGATTCTTCATGCCGGGCCTGCCGGTTGGCGAGTACGTGATCGTCGTCGAGTTGCAGGGTTTCAGACAGTTCACGCAAACGGGTCTTGTTCTCAACCTCGGACAGAAGATCGACCTCCCCGTCACGCTCCAACTCGGTCCGTTGTCGGACGCGGTGACGGTCACCGGCGAGGTGCCGTTGCTGCAGACGGCGAACGCCGAAGTCGCCGACGTCATCGATAACAACCAGGTCGTGCAACTGCCGCTCAATGGCCGCCAATTCCTGCAGCTGGCGCAACTGAGCGACGGCGTCGTGGCGCCCCCAGGCGGGACGCGCGGCGCCGCCCTGGAGCAAGCCGGCAGCCTGCCGGCGGTGGACGGCCAGCGAAGCGGCCACAATATTTACCTGCTCGACGGCGTGAAGGTGACCGACGAGCTTTTCAACAACCTGGTCATCAGCCCGCCGGTGGATGCGATTCAGGAATTCAAGATTCAGAAGACCATGTACCCGGCGGAGTTCGGAGGAAAGGCTTCCGCGCTGATCAACGTGGTCACCAAATCCGGCAGCAACGCGGTGCACGGCAGCGCGCTGGAATTCGTTCGCCACGACACACTCGACGCGAGGAACTTCTTTGACGCCCCGAGCCAGCCGGTCCCGCCGCTCAGACAGCACCAGTTCGGCGCGAACATCGGTGGCCCAATCGCTCGCGATCGCTCGTTCTTTTTCTTCAGCTACGAAGGACAGCGCCTCCACCGATCACTGACGCAGACGTTCTCGGTCCCGCCCGACAGCTTCCGGCGCGGCGACTTCTCGACCTCGTCGACGGCGTTGTGCGATCCAGTCACTCGGCAACCGGGGGGCGCCTGTACGTCGTTTGCTGGGAACCAGATTCCTGCCAACCGACTCGACCCCACAGCGCTCGCCCTGCTCGACCATGTCCAGGGACCGAATCGATCCGGATCCGTTCAGAATCTTCTGTCGGTCGGCCTCGAGGAGACGCCGATGAATCAGTTCAGCGTCCGCATCGACCACCGGATCTCTCCTCGTGACAATATCTTCGGCCGCTTCAGCAGCTACAGCATCAGCGATCTGCAGCCGTTCGGGACGAGCTCGCTCAACGAAACATTGGTGCCGGGCTTTGGCCGAACCATCACGACGAACAGCAAGAACTTGGCGTTGAGCTACACGCGGTCCCTCGGCACGTCGGTGTTGAACGAGCTCCGGTTTGGGTTCTTGAGCGCAAGCGGCGGTCAAGTCAGCCCGAACCAGGGTGTGAACTTCGCCGCGGCCTCAGGGCTCCTGGGCGTCACTCGGGACTCCCGGGATATGGGCTATCCGCAGGTCTCATTCGGTGGCCTGTTCAGCACGATCGGCGATCCGACGTCATTTGTCTCACGCGACAATCGCAGCTACGAACTGTACGACAATCTCTTGCTCGATCGCGGCAGCCATCATTTGAAGTTCGGTGGATATCTGTTTCATCTCGACTTCAACCCCGTCAATCCCGTGGCCGCGCGAGGCGCGTTCACATTCAACGGACAATGGACCGGCGACGGGTTTGCGGATTTTCTCCTTGGTTATCCCAGTTCGGCCCAGGTCGGCATCGGGCGTGCCGACGAACACGGCCGATCCACGTGGCTGCACGTCTACGGACAAGACGACTGGAAAGTAACGGACAGCCTGGTCCTCAATTACGGCTTGCGGTACGAAATCAATGGACAGATGTGTGATGTCGACAATCGGCTGTCAGCGATTGACCTGAGCGGGCCGGCCGGCCGTTTTGTGATCGCCAGCGATGAGGACGGAAATATCTCGCCGACTGCGCAGCCGTTGCTGTCGCAGATTCCGATTCCGTACGTCACTTCGGCGCGAGCCGGATGGACAGCCGGGCTCTTGCGCCCCAGTTATCTCCGGTTCGCGCCCCGGATCGGCCTGGCGTGGACGCCGAACGCCGACACGGCTGTCACGGCTGGCTTCGGGGTGTTTCTCAATCAATGGGCGTACGGCGTGCAGCAGTCTCTCGCTCAAGCGCTGCCGTTCTTCTTCAGCAAGACTGTCAATGCGGCTGCCGACGCCGTTCAACCGACCTTTACAACCGAGAATGTGCTGCTCGCCCCCGCAAACGGCACCGTGGGCGGCAATACGATGAACCACAACTACCAGACCGAGTACGCGAAGAACTGGACGATCGCATTGCAGCGCCAGCTGCTGCCCTCGACCGTGGTGGAAGTCAGTTATCTCCATTCCGATATTGTGGGCGCCGACAGTTCGACCGTCCTCAACGTTCCCGAGCCCGGTCCGGGACCGATCGGCCCGCGGAGGCCGGTTCCCGCGCTGGCCAACATCACGGCGATTCGCTGGGATGGATACTCCATCTACGATGCGTTGACGTTCAAGGCGGTCCAGCGTCTCAGGCGCGGTCTGGCGTTCTCGGCGAACTACACGCTTTCGAAGTCCATCGACGACGGGTCGGATCCTGGGGGGACGGCGTACGAAGCAAATGTCCCACAAGACGTTCGGAACATGGCCGCCGAGCGTGCGGTGTCGAGTTTCGATCATCGACATCGGTTCGTGGGGAATCTCACGTACGCGCTACCCGAAGGCGTCTTCGGTGGAGGATGGCGAGTCAACGGGATCGTGACGCTGCAGTCGGGCGCGCCTTTCACCGTCAATCTCGGAACGGACCGTGCAAACATCGGTTCGGGACCGGCACAGCGACCCGATGTCTCAGGGGATCCAAAATCATGTGAACTTCGATGTCCCGAACCGAATCGCCTTCACGCCCAATTTCGGCCGCATCTTCGCCGCCGGCCCATCGCGTCAGATGCAGATCGGGCTAAAACTGCTGTTCTGACCAAACTACACAGCGACACTCACGTTCGGCATTGCGATTTAAGACGAGGGGACAGAGCCACTTCGTCCCGCTTACAGATGCGCTCCAGCGGCTCCCTTCGGGCTCGTCTGCCAGTTGTCTTTCGAAGGGCGTTGCCTCCACCACAGTGGGGCCGGCATCAACAACGAGCGAGCGAGTCCATTGACGTACGGCTCGTACGAACGACGCAGCTCCAGCAGGCGGCGGTCCGCATCCGGGGAGCGGGCGGGCCGGAGACCGACTTCTTCAAGCTGACGACGCAGCTGTTCCAGCTCGTCAGCGGGCAAGCGATCCTCTGAGGCATCCGGACTCGCGTACAGCACCTGGCTCAAATCGAC
>QHWL01000268.1:4838-6437 GCA_003222555.1 Acidobacteriota bacterium
GAAATGTGACTCTCGAGCACCTCCGAGCACCAGTATTCCCAGTCTTTCAGAAACGGATCCAGCGCGGTCAACGACCCGTTCGCACCAAGCCGTCGCAACACTTCGCCCGCGGCGGGTGGCGAACCCGCCCACGCATCGAGCAAGGTGAGGCGCGCCTCCCGTCGCGAGAACGATTGATAGAGAATCGGAAAATACGCGATCACGATCGCGAGAAACGCGAAGCCTGTTCCCGCTTCGGCCACCGTCACAACGCGCGCGAAACGTCCGATCGGCTGGAGATCGCCCAGACCCAAGGTGAAGAACGTCGTCCCGCTCATGTAGAGATCGTCGGCAATGCGGGCTCCGTCGCTCGGGGGCCGCAGGTTGGAGCCGGCCGACCAATGCAGCCCTGCGAAACCCGCCACCAGCCCCAGAGCCCACAGCACACTCAGTCCTAAGAGGGAGAGTGGGCCATAAATGGCAAGAAACCGCTCTCGGCGGCCCTCCGACCGAAACAGAGCGGCGGCACGGCCCCACGGCCTCCACGTGAAGCGGAAGTACGCCCGCGTCAATCGCAGGCGCCGCGTCACCGTGCGGGGCAAGACGACTGTTTCGAAGGCGTCCCACAGGACCGTGGCGATCAGGAGGACACTCAGCAGGAATGCGAGCAGATGCACGGCCAAAAACGTTTTGTCACGAAGTCACGAAGGTCACGAAGATACACGAAAGCCAAAAGTATTCTTCGTGATCTTCGTGGATCTTCGAGCCTTCGTGATAAAAGACGTACCGACCACGCGATCCGGACGCGGAGACTTATCCGCGTCCTCCCCGTCCGCCGCGTCGACCGGCCCCGAAGGGCGGGTACGTGCGAGGGTTGATGACGTACCGATCGAAGAAGAGGTCGGTGATCTGCGCGGTCGCTTCCGCAAACTCCGGGTGTTGAACGAACTCGTGTGGAACGCCGGCGAACGTGTGCAGCTCGGCCGGCACATTGGCGTCGCGCAGAAGTTGGAGAAACTGTTGGCTGCTCTCGGGAGGCACCGTCGTATCGGCGAGACCGTGGAACAAGACTGTAGGCGGAAAGCTCTTGATGTAGTTCGCCGGCTCGGCCGCGTGGAACGCTTCCTCGCTGCTGTCGGCAGGAAGCGGGAAGGCTCTTTTCCATCCATTCCAGGCTGGCCCGGTCACGGCATAAAAAGCAAGACAGGCCGCGAGCTCCGTGCCGACGCCTTTGTTTCCTCCATCGCCTTCAAATTCAGGTCGGTTCGACGTAGAGGCCGCAAACAATGCCAGATGCCCGCCGGCAGAATAGCCGGCAATGGCAATCCTCTTCGGGTCGATTCCAAGTTTCCCGGCGTTTGCTCGAGTCCACCGGATTGACGCCTTCACGTCTTCCATCTGTGCAGGCCATTTTGCGGCCCCGGAGAGGCGATACTGCGCCGCGATGGATACGTAGCCCCGCGCCGTCAAGGGCGTCATCCGATCGGCCAGGGCGTCCTTGCTGCCGCCCCCGAAGCCGCCGCCGTGGAAATGAATGATCGCCATTCGTTTCTCACTCGCGATGAACGGCCGATAGATATCGCAATGCAAGTCGGTCTGACCGCCTTTGCCAAACACCAC
>QHWL01000268.1:6691-6921 GCA_003222555.1 Acidobacteriota bacterium
CTTCTCGGCCATCCATGTAGGACCGCAGCGCGCGCGGAATAACCACCGAGCCGTCCTTCTCCTGATAATTCTCGAGAATCGCGACGATCGTGCGTCCGACGGCCAGCCCCGATCCGTTCAGCGTGTGGACGAACTCCGCCTTGCCCGTGCCGCCGGAACGAAACTTGATGTTCGCGCGGCGCGCTTGGAATGCTTCCGTGTTGCTGCACGAGGAAATCTCGCGATAGCCC
>QHWL01000269.1 GCA_003222555.1 Acidobacteriota bacterium
GATCCGTCCGATCGCGCGGCCTGGACGGCGGCCATCGACCGGAGTCAGGCGCACCATCGGCGCCGTCACGAGATCGCAGCCGTGATTGCCGCGCAGCAGCGGCAACGCAACGCGCCTGGGCCAGCCGTCGAAGCGGCTCAGCGTCTGGCGGATGGCCGCACGGTCGCGATTCTGACCGGCCAGCAGGCGGGGCTGTTCGGCGGTCCACTGTTCACGCTGCTCAAAGCGCTCACGGCCTTGAAGCTTGCCGATCAGGTGACCCGCGATCACCACGTGACGGCTGTCGCGATCTTCTGGATCGACGCCGAAGATCACGACTGGGAGGAAGTTCGGTCGTGTACGGTCCTCGACGATGAATTGACGCCGAGGACGGTGGTGTTGGCGCCCCGCTCGGCGCCGGAGCCGGCCCCGGTGGCGACCGTACGCCTCGACCAATCGATCGCCGCCGTCCTCGACGAGCTCGAGCGGCTGCTGCCGCCCACCGAGTTCCGCTCCTCGCTCGTCGCAGACCTGCGGGCGGCCTACACGCCAGGCATAGGCATGGCCGAGGCGTTCGGCCGATGGCTCGAACGAGTGCTCGGTGATCGCGGGCTGATCGTTTACGACTCATCGGATCCGGCGTCGAAGCCGCTCGTCGGCGGAGTCTTTGCCCGCGAGCTGTCGATGCCGGGCCGGACCGCGAAGCTCGCCGCGCTGGCCGGATCCGATCTCGTGGCGCGCGGCTATCACTCGCAGGTGCAGGCGCAGGACGACAGCCTCGCGCTGTTCCATCTCGAAGGCGGACGCCGTGCCATTCGACAGCAGGACGGCGAGTTCGTGGTGGGCGATAAGAACTATCCGGCGGCCGTGCTCGTGCAAGAAGCCACCGATCGACCTTCCGGCTTCAGCCCGAACGTGTTGCTGCGGCCGGTCGTCCAGGACACGATTTTTCCGACCATTTGCTACGTCGCGGGACCCAACGAGCTCGCCTATTTGGGCCAGCTTCGCGGCGTGTACGATCATTTCGGCGTGCCGATGCCGCTGATGTATCCGCGCGCCACGGCCACGCTGCTCGACTCGACAGCCGTCCGCTTCCTCACCAAATACCAGCTGCCGCTCGAGGCGCTCCAGGCACGGGACGAAGCGGCGCTCAACGAGCTGCTCAAAACCCAGATTCCGCCCGCGGTCGAGCTGTCGTTCACCGAGGCGGCACACACCATCGAGGTCCAGATGACCGAGCTCGTGCAGGCGCTGCCGGCGCTCGATCCGACACTCGAAGGCGCCGCCCGGTCGACGCTCGGGCGCATGCAACACGACCTGCAGACCCTGCACAGCAAGATTATTCAGGCGGCGAAGCGCCGTGACGAGACGCTGCGTCGGCAATTCATCCACGCTCGGGCGCTCGCCTTCCCCAACGGCCACGCGCAAGAGCGGACCATCGGGTTCGTGTCCTTTCTGAACCAGTACGGCCCGGCTCTGGTCCGGCGATTAAACGAGCAGCTCCCGCTCGACCTGGGGCACCATTGGATTGTGACGATATGATCGGCTGGGTCTAAGGAACCCGCCTACATACCGTATGTAGGGCGGACCTTATCAAGATGAAGTCCGCCGCCGAAACGTAGAGGGGACCCTTTGAAGTCCGCCAGAACCAATTGACCAAAACGCTTTCGAACACCTCACGTCTCACGGCTCGAGTCGCGGCGCTCTGGCGAAAACGCTGGGTGCGACTCGGCGCTGCGGCGCTGACGATTCCGATGGTCGGTCTATGTTTCGCGGCCACGTACTACTGGGTGAGCTTCGGGCACCTCATCGACGCGCGCCTGCATGGCGAGCGCGACCGCGTGCTGCCGCGCATCTTCGCTCGTCCGCTCGAACTGCGACGCGGCCAGTCGCTCACCGACCGCCAACTGGTCGACCGGCTCAACGATCTCGGATATGCGCAGCGCGGGCGCGTGGAAAAACCAGGCGAGTTCGCGATCGGCAACGGGGCGGTGGCCATCCTGCCGCGTGTCACCTCGTACAAGGGCCAAATCGTCCGCGTCGTGTTTCAGAGAGCCGCGGCTCCCGACTCGAACAAGCCGGCCAGGCGGCCCGGGGCGGCCACGCCGGCAGGTCGCATCGAACGCCTGGAGCTTGGCGCACACCCGAGCGAACGGGTGACGCTCGAAGCGCCGGTCCTGACGGCGCTCACGAGCGGCGAGCGCGAAAAGCGGCGGCAGGTGGCGCTTTCTGTGATTCCCGAGCGAATGGTGCACGCCGTCCTCGCCATCGAAGACCGCCGATTCTACGAGCATCCCGGCATCGATCCGATTCGGATGATTGGCGCGCTCATCCAGAACGCGAGAGGCAACCGCGCGTACACGGCGGGCGCGAGCACCATCACGCAGCAGCTGGTCAGGAACGTCTTCCTTCCAAGCTTCGCGGGTATGACGCTGCGGATGGCGCGCGAGAAAACCATCAGGCGCAAGCTCCTCGAACAATGGGCGTCGATCGTCCTCGACCACCGCGCGTCGAAGGACGAAATCCTCGAGATGTATCTGAACGACATCCCGCTCGGACAGCGCGGATCGTTCGCCATCTCGGGAGTGCCCGAAGCGTCTCGTCTCTTTTTCGGCAAAGACGTGAGCAACCTCTCGCTTGCCGAGGCCGCGACGATTGCCGGCGTCATCCAGTCGCCCTCGGCGCTCTCGCCGTTCAACAATGCCGACCGATGCCGCGAGCGCCGAAACGTGGTGCTCCAGGCGATGGTCGATTCCGGGTACATCACGCAGGACGTCGCCGATCGCGCCGCGCGTGAGCCGCTCACGGTCGTGCAGCGCGCGCTCGAAGCCGAAGCGCCGTACTTCGTCGACCTCGTCGGCCAGACGCTCACCGACGAGTATCCTGGCCTCACGACGACCACCAATCAGGAAGTCGACGTCTACACCACGCTCGACCTCCACCTGCAGCGGCTCGCGCAGGACGCCGTGCGCGACGGTCTGACGCATGTCGACGAGCTGCTCTCGCGGCGGCGGCGCCGCGGCAAGGCCGAAGCAGCGCTTATCGCGGTCGACCCACGGACGGGTGAGATTCTTGCGCTCGTCGGCGGGCGCTCGTACAACCAGTCGCAGTACGACCGCGCCATCGTCTCGCGGCGTCAGCCCGGGTCGGTGTTCAAGCCATTCGTCTATCTGACGGCGTTCGAACAGGCGGCCGACACGGGCCGCACCGACGTGACGCCTGCCTCCATCGTGAACGACTCGCCGGAAACCTTCGAGTTCGACGATCAGGTGTGGACGCCCGAGAACTACCAGAATGAGTACGAGGGCCCCATCACGTTCCGGCGCGCCCTCGCCCACTCGCGGAATCTGGCGACCATCCACGTCGCGCAGGCCGCGGGCTACGACCATGTGGCCGCGTTGTGGAAACAACTGGGCGTCGGCAATGCGCCCAAACCGTATCCCTCCATCGCGCTCGGCGTCTTCGAGGCGACGCCGATAGAAATCGCGACCGCCTACACGATTTTTCCGAACCTGGGCACCGTGCGGCCGCTCAAGCACATCCTCGATATCACCAGTGGCGGAAAGAACGTGACAAAGAGGAAGTCGACGCCGACACGGCGCATCGCGCGACCCGCCACGACGTTTCTCGTCACGAACATGCTGCGCGGGGTCATCAACGAGGGGACGGGCGCGGGCGCCCGATCGGCCGGCTTCACGCTCGACGCGGCGGGCAAAACCGGGACGACCAACGACTTGCGCGACGCCTGGTTTGTCGGCTTCACGCCGGAGCTTCTCACGGTCGTGTGGGTGGGCTTCGACGACAACCAGCCCGTGGGATTGTCCGGCGCGCAGGCCGCGCTCCCGATCTGGACGCAGTTCATGATGCGAGCGCTCGCGGGCCGCGCGAGCGTGCCCTTCGATCCGCCCGAGGGCGTCAGCTTCGTCGACATCGATCCCGATACCGGCAAGCTCGCCCTGCCCCGCTGTCCGCGGGTGCTCCGCGAAGCATTCCTCGCTGGAACCGAGCCGGTCCAAGCGTGCGATCTGCATCGAAATGGTCCGGCGGGTCAGGTAGGTCCAGTGGGGACAGTGGGTCCAGCGGGTCCCATAAGGTAGACCTCTCGACCGATCAACACGCCCTACCCGACTCACGCGACCCACCCGCCTTACCCGCCCTACCCGCCCTACCCGCCCTACCCGGCCTACCGGACCCACCCGACCTATAATTCAACACAGATGAACCGGGAAGTGTTCACAGCCGTTGCCGATGCGCTCGAACGAGGGGAACCGGCGGCGCTCGTGACGATCGTCTCGGCGCGCGGGTCGACACCCCAACGCGTGGGCGCCAAAATGCTCGTCTTCGCCGATGGACGGATCGTGGGCACGATCGGCGGGGGATGCTACGAGAACGACGCGTTCTGGAAGGCGCGCGAAGCGATCACGAGCCGGCGGCCTCAGCTCGTCCACTACGAGCTGTCGGACGACTTCGCGCAGGAGACCGGGCTCATCTGCGGCGGGCAGATGGACGTCTACATCGAGCCGATCGAACCGTCGCCCGAGCTGTACATCGTCGGCGCGGGTCATGTCGGCTTTCACCTCGCCAGGCTTGCGCACGAGGTCGGCTTTCGCGTCCACGTCGTCGACGACCGCGAGAAGTTCGCGAGCCGCGAGCGCTTCCCTACGGCATCGGAAATCGTCGTCGACGACATCCCGTCGTGGATCGCGCGGACGAGTCTGCCGTCGCATGCGTACACGGTCATCGTCACGCGCGGGCACACGAACGATCTCGAGGCGTTGCGCGCCCTTGCGCCGCGCGATCTCCGCTACCTCGGCCTGATTGGCAGCCGCGCGAAGGTCGCGCGGATCTACGACGCGCTCACGGTCGACGCGATGCCCGCCGATCAGTTGAAGCGGGTGCACGCGCCGATCGGCCTCGATATCGGCGCCGTCACGCCGCAGGAAATCGCCGTGAGCATTCTCGCCGAGCTGATTGCCGTGAAGCACGGCAAGCTGGGCGCGCGCGACGCCGCCGAGTTGTCGATGCAGTGGAACAACCTCGACCGCAGCCGCAGAGAAACGCGGGACACGGAGAAGGACGCGGTTTAAACGCTTTTGACAAGCCTGCCCGTGAAAAAACCGTTGACCGCCGAGTCCGCCGAGACGAAAAGCGCCAAGAATTCTCGGCGTGCTCTGCGTGCTCTGCGGTAAAGGGCCGCAATTTTTCACACGCTCCTCCCCACGCGCCACACTTGTGAAAACGGGGTTGCGGCGCGCGTCTCTGTGGCACGATACGGGCGTGTCTCTCCTGGTCCGCGGCGGCGTCATCCTCACGATGAACGATCGTTTCGACATCATCGAGGGCGATGTGTCGGTTCGCGATGGTCGCATCGCAGCCATCGGGTCGACCATCGGTGACCGGCACGATCGCGTGATCGAGGCGCGCGGCGCGTATGTCCTTCCGGGCTTCATCCAGACCCACATTCATCTGTGCCAGACGCTCTTTCGCGGTTACGCAGACGACCTGCCGCTGATGGACTGGCTGCGGCAGCGCGTGTGGCCGATGGAAGCGGCCCACACGCCGGCCACCTTGCGCGCCGCCACGCGTCTCGCGACGACCGAACTGCTGGCGGGTGGCACCACGGCGGTGCTGACGATGGAGACCGTGCACGACACCGACATCGTGTTCGAGGAAGTGGCAGCGAGCGGCATTCGCGCGACGATCGGCAAGTGCATGATGGACGGTGACCGAGCCGCGCCGAGCCGCCTGCAGGAATCGACGCGGGCCTCGCTCGATGAGAGCCTCGCGATTGGCAAGCGCTGGGATGGCGCGGCAAACGGACGCCTGCACGCGGCGTTCGCCCCGCGATTCGCCGTAGCGTGCTCGCGCGCACTGCTCGAGGCGGTTGCGAGCCTGTCGGCCGAGCATCACACGCTCATCCACACCCACGCGTCGGAATCGGAAGAAGAGATTGCGATTGTCAGAACGATCTCGGGCGGGATGAGCAACATCGAGTACCTGGCGAGCCTGCGCCTGACGTCACCGCAGCTGTGTGCGGCACACTGCGTCTGGGTCGACGAAGGCGAGCAGAGCCTGCTGGCCGATCGCGACGTCAAGGTGATGCATTGTCCCACCTCGAATCTGAAGCTTGGATCGGGCATCGCGCCGGTCGCCGACATGCGGACGCGCGGGATCACCGTATCGCTCGGCGCGGACGGCGCCGCGTGCAACAACCGGCTCGACATGTTCGATGAAATGCGCCTCGCGGCCGTGCTGCAAGCGACCCGGACACGTCCCGGCGTCCTGCCTGCCCGTGATGTGCTGTGGATGGCGACGCGGGCCGGCGCGCGAACACTCGGGTTGGAAGGCGAGATTGGCTCCCTCGAGGTCGGCAGGCGCGCCGACCTCATCGTCGTCGATCGCGATCGTCCGCACCTGGTGCCCGGACCCGACCCCTACTCGACGCTCGTATATGCCGCTCGCGGCAGCGACGTACGGACGACAATCGTAGGCGGCGACATACTGGTCGACGAGTTCTCGCCCGTACTGGTCGACCGCGAGGAAATCGCCGCTCAGGCGCGCGTGGCGGCGCGCGAGCTCGCCTCGCGGGCCGGGCTGCGGGCGTAGGGACTGTTGTATAATGATTAGCAGTCAAAGACCTCGAGTGCTAATCGAGTGCCAAGGTCCGGCTTCGGAAAATCCGCCTCAGGCGGACACTACGGCGCGAGCTGAACACCCAACGACCGATAGGCAGTTACGCAGGATCCGGATCCAGCAAGGTAGTGAGTAGTGTCCGGCTTTAGCGGGACTTGAGAGACCAGGCAGTACGTAGTGTCCGGCTTTAGCCGGACCGTGAGAGTTATGACGCCAGAAACCGCGGAACGCTCCAAGCGGCTGCTCGCGGCGCTCGTGCGCGAATATATTTCCTCGGGCGAGCCGGTCGCCTCGTCGTTGTTGGTGACGGCTGCCGGGCTCGGTGTGTCGTCGGCGACAGTCCGAAACATTCTCGCGCGGCTCGAGGACGAAGGGTTCGTTCAACAGCCGCACACCTCGGCTGGGCGCATTCCCACCGACCGCGGCTACAGGTTCGACGTCGATCTGCTGCTCGAGTCGAAGCGCTCGCGCCGCACCGCGAGCGCAGTGGAAGCGCGGCTTCGACGCGACAACAACTCGTGCGCGCTGCTCGACGTCCTGCTCTCCCAGGTCTCGCACGTGGTGTCGCAGGCGTCGCGGCACGTCGGGTTCGCGCTGCGGCCCGCCCCCGAAGCGGCCGTGTTCGATCGCGTCGAGTTCATCCCGCTCAGCTCGGCGCGCGTGCTGGTGGTGATCGTCGCCCGCGGCGGCCACGTCATCCAGAAGGTGATCGACGTTGGCGAAGTGCTCGACGCCGACGATCTGCGCGAGGCGGCGAACTACCTGAACGCCGAGTTCTCCGGGCTGCCGCTGCGGCGCGCGCGCGAGGCAGTGCTCGAACGGATCAACGAAGAGCGCCTGTTGTACGACACGCTCCTCGCCCGCGCGATGCGGCTCGCCACATCGACCTTCGCCGACCTGGCCGACGAAGGCACGATCTATGTCGAGGGCGCCGCCTCGCTCATCGGAGAAGCCCACGGCTTCACGATGAGCACGCTGCAGACGCTGCTCCAGATGATCGAAGAGAAGCAGCGGCTCGTGCGGCTGCTCAACGAATACATCGACGGCCCCGGGCTGACTATCGTCATCGGCGGCGAACATCCGAACCCGCACCTCCGATCCTTCAGCCTCATCGCGTCGACTTACCACGATGGCAGCGAAATCGGCACGATCGGCGTGATTGGCCCGACAAGGATGCATTACTCCCGCGCGATCGCGCTCGTCGAGGGCGCGGCTCAAGCGGTTTCCCGCGTTTTGCGCGACCCCAATTAGGGATATATGGCTGACATACGAGGAAAAACTGATGAGGCGGAGCCGTCGCCGGCCGCCACCGATCCGGCCGAGCCACCGCCCACCGTCGAGCTGGTCGATATTCTCAAGCGCGAACGCGACGACTACCACGACCGGTGGCTGCGCAAGACCGCCGAATTCGACAACTATCGCCGGCGCGTCGACCGCGAGCGACGTGAGCAGGCCGATCAGGCGGTGGTCGATCTCCTCCAGGAGGTGCTGCTGGTCGTCGACGACTTCGACCGCGCGCTCACTATCGAAGCAGGCGACGATGCCGGCGCCTACCGCAAAGGCATCGAGCTCATTCACGCCAAGCTGCACGACCTGCTGCGGAGGCAGGGCGTCACCGCAATGGAAGTGGTGGGCACCGACTTCGACCCGAACGTGCATCAGGCGGTCGTTCACGAGCCGAGCACGGATCACCGCGAAGGTGAAATCATCGGTGAGCTGCGGCGCGGATATCTGATCAACGGCCGGCTGCTGAGGCCCGCCATGGTGAAGGTGGCAAAAGCGTGAAGCAGGACTACTACGAGATCCTCGGCGTCTCGAAATCGGCCGGCGACGCCGAAATCAAGAGCGCGTACCGCAAGCTGGCGATGAAGTATCACCCGGATCGCAATCCGGGCGACAAGGCAGCCGAAGAACGCTTCAAGAAGGCGGCCGAAGCCTACGCCATCCTCGCCGATAGCGAAAAACGCAGTCTGTACGATCGTTTCGGGCACGCCGGCGTGGGGTCTGGCGCGGGCGGCGGATTCGACCCGACGATTTTCTCGGGATTCGAGGATATCCTCGGCGGTCTTGGCGATATCCTCGGCTTTGGCGATCTGCTGGGCGGCGGCCGCCGGCGTGGCGGACCCCAGCGCGGTGCAGATCTCCGGTACGACCTGGAGATCTCGTTCGAAGAATCGGCGCGCGGCGCCGAAACAACGATCCA